>JABXGU010000578.1 GCA_016550415.1 archaeon
CTTACATCATTACGAACGAGGGATCAGGCTCTTATACAGACGTACGCTTCTTCCAACAAGTCGACTACGATGTCCCATGGACAGGAGATCACTACGACGATATAGGTTGGTACGATTCTGCAACGGATTTTGTGTGGATTAAAGATGCTAGCTATTTCCAGAACGGATTCACTGGTTCAAAATCATCCGATGATCATGGAATGTGGTGGTTCTTTGATGAATTAACCGATGATGAACTCGATGGTGATTTGAATAGTGTAGATTACTATGATTCATCCGTCAATCCTAACGGTGATCCTGCAATAGCTTTACAATACAATATTGGCGCTCTTAACCCAGGTGACTCTTGGGATGTCACTATAACCTTCTGGTTTGGAATCCCTATATCTGTGGTCGCCAATGCTGGTCCTGATCAGAATACCGATGAGGGATCTTCAGTAACCTTTGATGGCTCAGCTTCCTACACCACAGGTATTAACACAATTGTTGAATATGCATGGGATTTCGACGGAGACTTCGATTATAATGATGGATTCGGAGTTAATCCTACATTCACATTTTGCGATAACGACGATTACCAGGTTTGGCTCCGGGTCACAGATGACTATGGGCTCCAGGCATTTGATGCAATGACAGTCACCGTGAATAATATTGCACCACTGGTCGACGCAGGCCCCGATATAACAGTATTTTCAGGTGAACTTTTCTGCTTCAGTGGCAGCTTCACTGACCCAGGTTGTGATACACATACTATCGAATGGTTCTTCGGAGATGGAGGCTCAGCCTCAGGTACTCTTACACCCTGTTATGCGTACCTGCCTGCAGGGACTTATGACGTCACTCTCATGGTAACTGATGATGATGGTGATATGGGAAGTGATATGCTCACAGTGACCGTCCTCCGGATACCTGTGTTAATTGACATCAAACCTGGCAGCTTCCCCAATTCAATAAATCTCAAGAGCAAAGGAGTTCTCCCGGTAGCAATCCTTAATGATGGCTGTTTTGATCCATCGCTTGTGGATCCGGCGTCAGTCCAAATTGGACTCCGCTTAGCCAACCCATTACGATGGGCCTACGAAGATGTGGACGGCGATGGAGACCTTGATCTTATTCTGCACTTTAGAACACAAGAACTCGGTCTAGAACCTGGTGATACTCTTGCTGTTCTTATAGCAACGCTCTTTGATGGTCGACAAATCATTGGATTTGACAGCATCCGAATTGTTCCACCATAAGGCACCAAACCACCATATCCTAGGTTGTTCTCCATAGGAGTATGCCCCTAAGGGAAAAGAGGGAAATTTCCCTCTTCTTCCTTTTTTATTTACAATAGAGTCATTATGTCTAACAGTGTCTCTCTAATATCGATATCGTGGCTTTATTTAATTCACTGAAGATATTTTCGTAATCGGAGCTCATCTCGAATCGGAATATTTGCTACCCCTTTTTGGATTCCTCCCAGTTTCTCTGCAACAACATCTGGGATCACCTCAAACAACTGGAATCCAATACGCTGGTAAAATCCAAGGGCAGGAAGATTATCGTTAGTGGTTACAACCAGAAGCTGAAACCTGCCTTGTTCGCGGGCAAATTGCTCAATATGCGTCACGAGTGTCTTACCGATACCACAGCCTTGGTAGTGAGGAAGCACACCCAAAGCCAGGAGAAGCACTGCATCTTGGCGGAAGGGAGTATAGAAAAGGAAACCCACAATTTTCTCATCACATTCTGCAACAATCGCCGGATATTCTGAAACAGTGAAGTCTTGATCAAACATGCGCTGCACCGGATCTCCCCAAAATAATAGAACTAGCTCGTCGAGATGTTGCACATCCTCGCAGAATGCTTGGTGTATCTTGTAACTGCATTGCTTTAGAGATGAACACTTTGTGCAGATAACATGGATTCGAGCATCATTAGCACATATGGCTTCACTACATTTCGAGCAAATATATTCCGCCTGATTCTGACACAAAGAACAGGGCACAAATTCCGCAGGCATCACCCATCACTTCAACTACTTATTACCCAGTGTCCATAAGAGAGTTTATCTTCCAGCGTTTCTAATATTATCATAGGTCATCCTTATGGGAAAGCGGAAATTACAAAAACTTGAAGCCAATGCCAAGCTCTCTTGGGCCGAGTGGCTCCTAGACCGTAAAGAAACACTAACCTTACAGGATGAAACAGCGCAAAATACCAACTTTATTCCCCATGATCATGCAAGGCAGGGGTTTGCGGGCATACCAGGTCCCACGAGCCCAGGGGTCTTACCCCGTACCATACCCAAAACTTCCAAACGTAAACAAAAGAGTCAATAGACCAACTGCTGATTTTTCAGTTGTTCAGCCAATACATTATTTTACGGCTAGCCGTAATTGAGCGAAAATCCATTCTGAGGTTTCATTTTGATGTCAAAACTCCCCCCATCTCTTCCTGAAAGAATCACCAAAGAAGGTCGAACTGTCAATTCTGCTGTATCGCTCCTTTCAGAACGATATACGCTATTTCAAGAATACGTTCGAGATACCTTAGTGTATCAAACGCATGCAAAAAAACAATTCCAATCATATAACACGCAATTAGGTGGCTTCCTTCGACCGAAGGCACAAAAAGAAATGACAGCTAAACTATGGGAGTTCATAACTGATCAGAAAAACAATCCTCCACCCTTGAAAGACATACGAAGAGAGTTTTATTCGCTCCTTCGACAACTAGCAAAAGCCATCAAATCAATCGAAAAACAGCTGAAAAAAGACCAACTACGCTGGACTCCAACACACCAGAAATTTACACAAGACGTACTAGAGGATCTAATCAAATTGCGGAAGAACGCGGAATACTCGGAATCCGCTCAACTGAAAGCCATTCAGAAGTACAAAAAGACCAACCGCTATTCTCCGGCTGTGTGTGAAGCTTATATTCAATCGTGGTTAAAGCGATGTAATGAGGATTACATTGATGTAACTTTTCGTGATTGCAAGGCTTTAGCCAAAGCCGGCTATGATGCATGCCGCGCTCTTGCCGCCACTGACGACATCACTGAAAGACAGGTAAACGACGCCTTAGCTGTCACTCGCGAAGGACACGCCAAAAACAATGAGCTTATAGCACAAATTCAAAAATTTCAACCAGCACAATAAGAATCAAAAACCTAGAGAAAGAGAAGAGAGGGGACCCGTGCCCATTCGCCCGAGCCCCAGCAATTCTGGGCACGTGCAAGGTTAGGGGCGAGCTGCTTAGTTTCGGCAGGTGAACCAGATGAGGTTTCGGTATTGATTTCGCCAATTACCCTTGTTCGCGCCTTCATGATTATTGTATTTGTACATTTTTGAGCACCGATGAAAGCATAGGGCTCCGCGTTATATAAGGCGGACTCACCATTTGGGCTCACTTTCTGAGGTCACAAAATGTAACTATACTAACATGTTGTGAAATAGCGACGGAATCTTGACGCATTTCGAATAATTAATAACAAACAGAGGAATATGCAGCCCCGGTGAGAAGGAATTGTCTATTCAAGAACCGGATTATTCGAATTATATGACTTATTTATCACGAATTTTGGGTTCTGCAAGCCTTATGGCGGGCTTCCTCTTCACAGTCCTCACTTTGCTCCTTACGCAACTCCCCAATCCCAATACAATTCAGTCACAAGTGATATTACTCTTCTTCAATGTTCTATTTCTTTTCAGCATTTACCTCGTTGGCTATGGTAGTTATTTGATGACTTATTTTTGTAAAAAGGTCCCCCCAATGACTCCCACGATACAAGCTAGTTATTACTTATCTCTCCTCTTCTTTAGCGTCACAGCCTCCTCCCCCACCTGGCTTTTCTTCCTTTGGAACCTCACCTACCTTACAATCGCAAGCTTCATCATCTGGATAATTTTCACAGTAACTGTTCTCAACTACATCTATCGTCCTCTCCGAAACTACAAAGAAAGTCGTGCCCGCATTCTCAAGATTCCGGTGCCCAAAACTAAAAACACATGAAAAGGCTTCCGTGAACAAAGTCAAGGCTTATCATTGTCAAAAATCTCCCCTTCAAATCGGGGTTAATCAGCTAGCCGACTAGCTTTTCACATGGAGAGTAAAGCTCCATGTTGGGGTCACAAGATGTGACTAGCTAAAACTGAACTTTGCGGTTCGACTTTGGCTCGATAAAAGCAGTTCTTTGGAGTATTTAGTAACTGACTGGCTCCCGTGAATATATGTGCGAGGCTTTCTATCTCTCATCCAGAGTAACCACACATAGGTGATAGAAAGTGGCTCTATTCAAGAAGAAAGGAAAGAAAGTGCACTTCGACAGGATCACTGTCGGAGAACGCGCAGCCCTCGGCTGCCGCAACCCCCA
>JABXGU010000579.1 GCA_016550415.1 archaeon
AAATAACAAATAAAAATACATAATATAACTAAATGAATATTTAAAACAGGGCAATTCCCACACCAGCTTTTATCGTTGGAACTTGATGCTCATTGTTGTAATAGCATGCACAACAAGTCTAAACACGCATCAAACACAACCCTCATAATAACCATCATGAACGATAAAAGAGGCATACTGATTAGAACACAATATAAAGGGAATTCAATCTTCCTGCACTAACCGCGCACGGAGGATTTCAAGTAGCCGAGTGACGCGGCCATTTATTCGTTTTTGAAGAGATATGATTAAGCCTGAAAGAAGGAGCCCTAAGCCTATAAGAAAATAGTACATCACCGTCATACCTATTCCTAAACTAATATTCTCGCCTACTCTGGAGCCCAAGAAAATAAGACCCAAATCCTTACCCCACACAGTTATATCATACCACGTCAACCAGCCAACCCAAACAAGAATGCAGGTTCCGGAAGCAGCCAATAACAAGGAACTTAGATACAAGAGACCCACACGCTTCATAAAGAACGTGCGCCTCCAGAGAATGACGGCTCCGACTATAGCTATTAGCGCTATTAGGGCTAAATTCGATTCTGATAAACGAATTACTTGTTTAGTGTGGATGGTGAATAAGATTGTTTCAGAAGACCCCACATTTCCAGCTATATCCTCGGCGTAAACTGTTAAACTATAAATTCCGTCCTCCAATTTAGAAATGGTTGAGTTTTCTGTAATTGTTACGTTTTCTTGACCAGCTAGGCTGTAGCTAATCCATGAAGTTGATTCGCTTACGACAAAACTGAAGGGAACGGACTTAGCTTCATATACCTTGTTCTCCGGAGAGAGAATTTCAATGACGGGAGAAACTGTATCGAGTGAAAAATAGGCAGAAATGGAGCGAACCGCGTGCCCAGCAGTATTATTCATATAAACAGTTAAGTTATGATCACCGTCAGCTAACCCAAGTATCGTAGTGTTGCCACTAATTGTTACGTTTTCTTGACCATCCAAGCAGTAGCCAATCCAAAAGGGTGATTCACTAACAAAAAAAGTTAATGGAATATCCTTTACAGTATAGATTCTTTTTTCCGGATGAATAATAGTAATTTTCGCGCGCATAAGTGGAAAGCGATCTGAATTATCAGGGTTAATAATGTAAGGAATATCACCTATGTAGTCGCCATCTTCATCCCAATCGGTATAGTCGCTCCAGTAGTTGCCTTTAGACCCGTCATCCCAGGTGTTTATTGAAATATCTGATTTTTCTGGAGACCCCAGCAAAAGATCGAAGACTTGGATTTTATTATCGACAAAATAGTTGTGAGAGAATATGTTGCTAGAAGATTTTTCTAGCATGACACCAAAGTCGCTGCTTTCTGCTATGTAATTTTCAGAAATACTATTGTTAGGAGAATTCCCTAAGCGAATACCGTTAACGTTTTCAAGTGCTCTATTGCCGCTTAAAGTACAATCATGGGAATTAGTCAAGTAGATTGCATCAGTATTGCCTGTAAATTCATTGCCGACTATGTGGCAGTTAGAAGAATATTGGAGCATTATGCCATGGTACATGTTGTAGGTTACTTCGCTATTTGATACAACCAAATCGTTGCAGCGGTACAGGGCCATGCCGTACTTGTTACCTGCGACAGTGACATTTATGATTCTTGAGTTTGTAGTGTATGCGAAGAGTATGCCTTGCCTATTTTTGGGTACGTGGAAGTCCTTAGCTGTGACATCAGTTGAGTTTATGACTGCGAGATACCCTATGTTGGGATGAGTGGAGGGATCAACAATTAAGTCGCTCTGGTTGATCAGGTAATATACAGCTTTCCCATTAACGGTATTTGAAGTGTCAACATCTTGGATGTACTGCCCAAGGGACGAGCCGAAAATCCCAAAGTTATAGTTTTGGCCGAACATGCTATTATTTCTTAAAGTGTTCTGAGGGGAGAAGTCTAGCCGGATGTTGTATTCATTGTCGGTTACGCTATTGCCAGATACATGGCAATAAGAAGAGTTGGTGATTAGAATGCCATACTTGTTGCCCACTACTTCGTTATCAGAAATTAAACCGCGGTGGGCTATGAATAAACTGATTCCGTATATGTTGTAAATGGCTTCATTGCCTAATACGGTATTGTTAGTTGAATATTCTATATCGACACCCTGGCGTCCATTTATGCTTACATTATTTCCTTCAATCACAGAATTGTGAGAATAAGTAATATGAATACCGCGGTTAGAATTGTCTTTTACGTTGCTGTCGCCGACTTTGCAATAATTAGAGTTGTGGATTTTTATGCCAAGGAAATTGTCAGTAACATTGCTGTTTATTATGCTACTGTTACTGGTTTTCGACACATAGACTCCATATTGGAATCCCTCAATGTTTGTGTCCTTGGCTACCACATTTTCTACGCCTGTTAAGTTGAATCCAATTCCGGTTCCAGGACCTTTAAGGGTATAGCCGCCGCCGTCTATCGTTATGTTGCTTCTCTCCACCCAGATAGATTGGTTGCTAATATTGGCGGTGAAAGTGTAAACACCTCTTACATAGTCAATTGGTGTAGAGTCTGGGTATACTGATCCATCAGCTCTGATGTAGATATTTCCAGCTGTTTCATCCAAACTGAAGGTTTTGGGTAAGCTGCCTATTGTATAAGATATCACTAACGCCATGAGTATAAGCATTAGAAAATTTCTTCGCAACAGCATATCCTTCCGTTTGGAGGTATTGTACACGGATTCTTATCTGTACTTACAGTTTTCGAAATATATCAACTTCTTGCTTATACGTATATTAAATCGGCTTCTCAAAAATCTTCTGTCGCGCGATTAACAAGAAACGGAGTTTCACTTGAAAATGAAGAGGAAGGTGATAGTTCTTTCTTTATTGATGGCACTACTAGTGTCGATGCTAGTGCTGGAAATGGCTCCATCAGCGAAAGCAATCACGCCTCAGATCGTATTAAGCCCAAATCAAGGGTGGTACGATTCAGCGGTAACCGTTCATGGAACTGGGTTTGCTGCAAGCGCACAGGTAATTATTACTTGGGAAGGATTGGATTATTGGCAAGTATTCACCAATACAGACGCACAAGGAAATTTCAGCGTCTCTTTGAATGTTCCCGATAGCTCAATGGCTGGCAACCGCATCATCACTGCAACAGATGAAAATGCCAACACAGCGACTGCCGTGTATACTCTCTTTTACGTTTACATGAACGCTGGTTCAGTTGGGATCAAGACCCCAAAACAACGTGTAGAGTGGGATTATACTGCAAACGAGTTTTATTGTGATGTATGGCAGTTTTACCATGATTCATATGATAATTGGTATAACTTGATGAATGCTGATGAGGAGGGGATCTATCTTTTCCGTATTCGTTACGAGGGAGTAACTTATGTTTTTGACTTGGGTAGCGCAAGATATCTCCCCTATAATGCTTATCCACAGCCTTTGGTTGAGCAAGTGGTAGGATTTGTGCTTGTTGATGTCAATCGTGTTCAAGGCACAATACGTCTCTATGACCCAACGGGGTCAGTACTCTTGGTAACAGTGAATATAGATATTATCACGCCACTAACTCCTGAGGATTACTATTCAATGATATTCACGATAGTTGCAGAGACAGAGTTGGACGATCTGGCTTTTTATGAAGCTTACAACTTAGACGTGTACGATAAGTGGCCTAACATTGCACATTATGAGAATAACCTAGATTCTGTTTACCAATACCATGGACCAAGCGATTTCAGTGGCGATGTGTCTGAGAGATTCAGAAGTTATGCTGGATTTGCCGCAGTTAAACCATCATCTACGCATCATGATGCTGTCATCCACTATTCTGATGTACAACTTGTTCAAGGTCTGGGTGACTATGATTTCAACTACAGAGATAATAACCTTGCAAGTGGCGATGACCTTGGGCAATCGGCACCACCAGCGGATGTTGTTAATTGTGGTGTTGGACTTCAGTGGACTATTGGTCAAATGAGTAGTGGAGCTAGTACCGTTATACCTTCAGCTTTTGCTTCGTCAGACGAGACGCTTGATGTGTTTAAGGATTGCATGAGGATGAGCAAGCTCTTTACACACGGGTATCTATCACAAAATCCTACTCTAACCTTAAATCCAATCCAAGGATTTGGCTCCTCAATGGTTGCAGCGATTGGGGCTGGATTCATGCCTTATGCGAAGGTTGACGTCTATTTCGGTGGCGTCCTAGTGGGATCCTTTGATGCAGATTATATGGGTGCCTTTGTAGGTAACTTCACTGTTCCCACTTCAGTGGGTGGAATCTACAGCGTTAATGCAGTTGACGAATGTGGTCTAGAGGCAACGGTTAACTTTCAAGTGTTAGACTTGAACAACAATAGCCAGGTCCTGAACAGGTTAGATCAATTAGACGCAAAACTGTCTGGACTAATAACAACAAAAACAGGTGAAGTCCTCGCAAAGATCGACACCGCAGAAGGAACAATTCTATCAAAGTTGGACACACTAAACGCAACACTTTCTGGACTAATAATCACAAGCACAGGTGAAGTGCTAGCAAAAATTGACACAACTGGAGGAGCAATTCTATCAAAGTTGGACACCATAAACGCAACACTCACAGGAGTTATCACAAATGCTAAGGGAGAAATTATCTTAGCAATTAGTACTGCAGCCGGCAATCTCGAAGCCAAACTAGACGACATAAACGCAACCCTCTCTGGACTGATAGCAATTAGTACTGGTGAGGTGTTGGCAAGTATTGACACTGCTGCAGGAACTATTCTTGCCAGGTTGGATACTTTGGAGGCTACGCTTACTGGACTTATCACAGATGCTAAAGGGGAGATCATTTTGGAAATTACCTCTGCAGTAGGAACTCTCGAAGTCAAACTGGACGATGTGAGTGCGACACTCTCGGGACTGATAACAACGAGCACAGGTGAGGTGCTAGCGAAGATAGATACTGCTGGAGGAACTATTCTTTCAAAGCTGGAGACGTTAAACTCAACAATCATCGCTTTGGATGATATAACGGCTATCATTAACACCGAAATAGGAATTATCAAAACGAGCATATCTTCGATAAATGGACGGATAGCAACTATCGATGGGCGCTTAGTTACGATTGAAACGAATATTGGAGCCATCAGGACTGACATCGGAAGTATAAATGGTCATCTAGTTTCAGTTCAAGGAGGCATAGCCAGTATTAACACAGCGCTAGGTACAATTCAAACGAACTTATCAAACATCGCAGTACGAATAACATCCATCGAAGGAAACATAATAACGGTAATGACTGACATCGGAGACATAGAGCTAGAGCTTGACCAGTCAATTACCCCGTTCTTAGAGAGCATTGAAGCTAAGCTAATCTTTGTCGATACAACAACTCTTCAAATAAAAACCATGATAGGAGACGTTGATGTAAAACTTGAGGATATTAACGCCCACGTAACAACAATTGAAGGAGATATTGTCACAATCACAACGGACATCGGGACAATAAATACTCACATTGCCAATGTGGAAGGTTCAATAGTAGCTATAAGAGATGACATGGTTACGGTCAAGACAAAACTTGGAGAAGTAGAGGTTAGCCTCACTAACATTAATGCTGAGATAGCAATAAATAGCAATCATATGGCCACCATCAAAACGGATTTGGAAACGCTTATGGGAACAGTAGCTTCAATTCAGGATGACATA
>JABXGU010000580.1 GCA_016550415.1 archaeon
TCTCCTTTTGCCCTGTCTTGTTATATAAAGGCAGTATGTATTCGATTTGAGGATATGCTCTCATTGGATTTAGATATCCTAAACTTCCCCTGATGAGCAGAAATCTGGAGTGGTTATAGAGCCGCTCCGCAACGCCAGCAGAATCGGTCATCAGCACCAGTTGTGTCTGCACCGCAGTGGGGGCACCTCGTTACTACCTTGACCGTTGAGGTTGGAGGCGGGGTTTTAGGCGGAACATACCCACGATAAGCGGAGGGAGTGGGTGCAATTGCACCGGCAATTAGTGCAAGGAGCCCTGGAACGAAGCCTATTGTTAGAAGGGATATTATTCCTGAAACAATTAACCCTGTTTTGTGCTCACCAGGAAATTGTCGCCAGTTAAACCATAACACCGCGAAGATGAGGCCAATCACGCCCATTATGGGGAAGATGAGAAAAAGCCCTAAAATTCCGCCCATAACCATCATAATCATGGGATCCACCATCAGGGGTAGAAAGAGAAGAACCATGAAGCAACCCAAGCCTATCATGATGAGGCTGAAAATAAGTTGAAGAATTCCAGCAATTAATGAAAGTGTAGAAGCGGTTTCTGCATCACCCATTCACATCACATCTCCAAGATGAGAGTACATGGAATCTAACTAAATACATCCTTTTTAGTGATTGGAAAGCGACACCCGCGTCAGAACCCCCCAAAGGGTTGACACTTCTCAAGCAGTACCAGCTCAGTAGCAAATGTATTCTGTTTCAATCCTGGAATTTTTTGACCTGCTTGAAAGGGTAATGAGTGAAAACATAACAAGCCTTGAGCTTGGACATCCTTTGCGATCTGCAATTGCTGTGAGAGCGCCGAATGGAAGGATTCCTCATCAAGGGCATAGATGGTTGACACCCACATCGGCGCTTCGCGAAATATCAGTTGACACCCCATGGACATTGCGCCTAGGGTATCATTCCTTTCAGCTTTCCAAAACTGAAATTGCGTCTCCATTTTCTCAAGAAGTGTTTTCGAAAAATCAAAGCAATGCCAATAATAGGTAATGATGCCCTGCGGGATTAAACCCGGATACTTCCTGAGAATAGCGTACGTTTCATTCGCGGATATTAGTTTAACAGGAACCGTGGTATCTTTCCATCGAATTCCCCGATAATTACCCTTCCAAAACAGCTTCATTTTTAGAACCTGATGCATGCCAATCCGAGTGGCAATATTATGGGTCGCTTCATTTTCCACGGTTGTGGCGAGGCGTAAACGGTTCACCCCAAGCGTTTCAGCCTTTGCGATTAAACCTTGCGTCATAGCCCAAGCGAAGCCCCGCTTTCGGTATCGCCAATGGACCCGCATATGCTCAAGCCAGCCTGTTTTGCCGTCATCGATGACGTTGATGTTCGCAAAGGTGACAACCCGATTCTTGTACTCCAACACATACAGGTAGGAACTTGGATTCACCAGCAATTCATCCAGTTCATACGGAAGCTGATCATAACCACCCCAAGTATGCTTTGAGATTTCAAGGAGAGCTTCCCGATCTGATGGCTGAAACGCGCGAATTTGCATTGTTGTTCAAATCCATAGCCAATCTTGGAGTCAAGATCTGAGCATTTAGGCACGAACCTTCTGAGCTAGTTCTTTCGTCCATACTCGGATAGCATCCCAATCCCTAGTATCATAAGTACCATCCCTTTTTTCAAACCCCGCATTTTCGAACTTTCTCCACAATTGTCCAACAGTCTTTTTCGTCATCCATCCCATATCATCATAGTGAAAAACGCCACCAAAAATCGCCATATTAACCGGATTCAAAGCATACTTACTGGCTTTTTCTTCGAGGTTTTTCTTCCAAGCTTTTTCCATTTCTTCAACGTTCCCTTCGTGTTCATAGATTGCCTGAATGGCCGAAGAAATGAAGATAGCCACTTTTTTCGTAGCTAGTTCTTTGCGAAAAGTATTTAGAAATTGCTCTGGCTCTTTGGTCCATTTACCCATTTTTATGCCACTGCCAACCACAATCAGCTGATATTCAGTGATGTCTTTCACCTTCTCTTTCATAGAGTCAACAATTCGAACATCAAAGCCGTCTTCACGAAGCACTTTACTGATTTCTTCAGAAGTTCCTGCAGTTGCACCATAACGAGTTCCGTATACAATCAACGCTTTCATGATGAAATCCCATGTTTGACAATCAGTTAATACCCCAATTTAAGTGATGGTCTTTTTAATCCACTTGAATTTATGAAACTGGGATGCGTTCTGATTTTTGAACAGCGGTTCCTTTGATGTTCAAAACCTTAGGATATTATGCGATGCTCTAACAGTATATGTGTAGTAACTTTGTAACCGGAGTGGTCACACTATGCAAAGAAAAGGCAAACTAATTGTTACCATTACGTTGGTTGCAGTTGTTACTACAAGTCTTTTCGCCGCAGGTTTGATAACGTTTGTGAATCGACCTGACCTCGTTTTGACCGGGACATTATACTTCAATGATTCAGGAGAACACCATGGCGGTTTTGAAATGGCCATGCAATGGAACATCACCCTATTGCTCAAGGAAAATTTCGGACAATTAGTTGTCACACCAGAGCCGGGATATAGTTGTAACGATGTACTGCTAAAATGGAGTTATGCTATCGTTGGATTCCAAGTTTCGGAACAAAACATCACACTGACCATCGATGGCCATCCAGTTGTCTTAGAATATGTACACAATGACACCATATGGAACAGATATCATCACCAGTACATTGGTGCCACACCGAATCTCTCACCAACGATTTTCCCTGGGTTTCTGAGCCATTATTATGTTGAGTTGCGGTTAGCCCCACCTCCCATGGCGTTGTAGTCCCAACCTATTCATTGCCCTAGTTTGTGGTAACATGTTTCACAGTATGTAGCGGGCTTCTGATCAGTATCTGCAAGAGTGTTGGAAAAGCGCATGACGCAGTACTTATCGCAATGTCCGAGGCCAAGCACGTGGCCAAGTTCATGTACCGCCTCGATTAGAATGCGCTGAAAATATAGTGCGTTATCGGAGGGCAATTGGTAAAAGCTAGGACGGAGCCGTGGAAGTGCCACGAGGGCATTTCCACCAAGTTGTGCAAGTCCGAAGATGAAATTCAGTCGTGGAACAAAAAGATCGTGATTCACTAAAGCTAGACCGTGTAAAGTGGGTGGTACAAAGTCATCAAGGACTTTGAGAAATGAACCGGCTAAGTATTGGCGGCGGCGCGAATCATAGCCTTCTTTAGGAAGTGGGAGCAAGTCTGGATGTACACTTACCTGCGTGAACAAGGAGGAATATTGACCATCGAGCGCTTTCTTGAGTCCGACCAACAAATTTCGAGGTGTGCTTGAAAACCCATAAATTCGGAGCCCAACCACTCAATTCACCAGCAGAGGTACAGGCAAGTATTCATTTAGTCAAAACGATCTAGTCCCATAATAAAGCTCCTGAATGAACCGAAGAGATTGATTGAGGTATTACTGTGGATGCTGAAACACGAAAAAAGAAACCACGTTTCTCACTCGCTCACTACAGAAAAGACGAACGAATTGTAAGGCTTGTGAAAACAACTGACCAGAAAACTTTGGCAGTCTGGGCGATTGATTGTGCTGAACGTGTTTTACCATATTTTGAAGAAAAATATCCACAGGACCATCGACCTCGTAAAGCCATTGAAAGACTTAGAACCTGGATAAAGAATGGCGAGTTTAAGATGGCTGTTATTCGCAAGGCATCTCTTGATGCTCATGCCGCAGCCCGTGAAATTGGGAAAGATAATGCTGCCCGCTCAGCTGCTCGTGCTGCCGGTCATGCAGTGGCTACTGCCCATGTTCTAACCCATTCCATTGGTTCTGCAATTTATGCCTTACAAGCGATCCATAGAGGCACAAACGCTGCTAATGCACAAGCAGCCGTCGCGTCAGAGCAAGAATGGCAATACCAGCATTTACTACGATTGAAACAGAATTGTCTAGGAACCTTTGGGAAATTCTCTGAACTCCTTCGTCAGGAAAAATAGTCCCACAGAAAAGATTACAACTCCTGATAATAGAAACAGAATTGCGAATGGAGTATACCCACCAGCCAGAGTCAGCACAGATTCCGCTGGTCGATGGCTCGTGATTATCCAACAACTAAAGCTTGTATCCTCTGCTTCACGAATCACCTCAACCACCATATCACCTGGGGTATCAAATTCGAAGGTCTGGAAACCAGGGTACTGCGAGTTCACAAAATTCCATGTCTCATTCAACGTCCCATCCAAGGAGAAGACATGAAGTGCCACCGAAGCAGTAGATACATGGAACCCATACAATCCCACATCACTTTGGTTGAGTCCGGTTAATGTCATGTTGACACGGGGTTCAGACGCGCTAAGTGTACCAGAGAATTCTCCGAAATCGGTGTATTCCGGAATATGATAGTACAGACGATATGGAGATCCAACCACCGAAGGATAACTCAAACTGAGAAGCAATACCCCAAGCGTGCAACACACCAGCACCTGATCCCAATTCCCTGCGAGGTGATCGAGTTTCTGAGAGCCAAAGAGATACAACCCAAGCAAAACAAGCACTAAACCAAGAACCAAAGGACCAGAAGGATAGAACGACAAAGATGGAGGTGGAGGTATTGGTGGAAGCTGGATACCTTGAACCAGGACCCAGCCTGAAAACAGAGTGGTGTTGCTATCATACTGAACTGTCAGAATCAACATCGAGGGATAATTGAACGTGAAGGTTTCATTAATTGGTGTATGAGTCATATTATAGAAATCCCAAACTGTTGATTCGTCACCATTCGATGAAACAGTAATGATTACCGGCGTGCCATTAGTATAGAAGTTCCGGACCTCAACCACAACATTAGAAATCCACGTCGTATCAAATTCGACCTGAACTATTGGACTAGCAATGGAGACAACCCCAGCAATTGGTCGCACATGCTCATATCGTACTCCACCCCCCGCATACTGTGGCTGCCCATCCGACGCAATGTATATCGGATAGACCAAACCAAATCCAATCAACAGACACCCAAAACTCACAATCACAATCGCCCCAAAAAACCGGATACGCACGTCTTTCGTACCCAACTTGAACCACTCCAAGATAATAGTAGAATTTGCAGTTATAA
>JABXGU010000581.1 GCA_016550415.1 archaeon
AATACGCATAACCTCTAGAATCTGTGAAATTCACTGCATACAACTCTCCGCCTTTTTGAAGACAGACTCTTGCTGAACCAATAGGAACTCCGCTCCGAGTCACTTGGACAACAAAGCGTTGTTCTCCCTCTGTTCCAATATATGTTGGATAATAAACATCCAGATCCTCAGGCTCTTGCGTCCATAATGGCATCTCTGGATCTCCAAAAAGGTGGTAGAGTTCAAATGTATTTACAGAACACAACTCTTCACCCAAATATCCCCACTGTTCCATAACTCGCATCTTGCTATAGTGGATAATTTGTCCCAAATTATTCAAACCACCAGTGGCGATATTTCCATCATAATCAGCCCAAACTGCATCAGCAATTCCCTCCAGCATTAGCGCGCTCACAGGTGCCTGAACGGGTCGTGAAGCCCCAAGTGCTGCAACAGCACCACCACCAGCCTTTCTGGTAATCTCTTCGGAGAAGGATTCAAAATTTGCAGGACTATAATCGTAGGCTTCATCAAACCAACCGGTATTACAATCTAAACTCAGAACCACGGGTAGTTTGTCTCCGTTTGCCACAAGGTGAAACTGGTCTGTAGTAAAGGGTGGATACTGCCAACCATCAAATGGACCAAAAGTGCCATTCGATTGACGGTAAAAATTCCGCGATTCTCCATGGCCAAGATTGAATAGTAAAAACGATCCAAGGTTGATTGTATCAATGACATTCTGTGCTTGTGTAAAATGGTGGAACCAATCATGGCCTGCTAAACTTGAATCAAGGGGTGTTCCATCTTCATAGGTTGAAGGAGTAACAGCAAAGGGATCCAAGTTGTACGCTCCTGCAACATAGAAATAGTCTACATCATAAGGATTCGAACGTGAAGTTACAAACTCTCGAAACTTTTCAGCAGTTTCAGTAAGACGAAATGCGGGATCTTCTTGTCCATTATTATCTCTATCTTGAAAATATGCGCTAGCGCAGATTCGGTTATAGAAATTACCCGTTGGGTCAGTTACACCATTCTGTTCGTATTGAAGAATCTTATTGACAAAGGTTTCAGCTTGAAAATCAGAGTCAACGGAAAGTCGCCCATACAGCATTTCCGGGAGATAATCGGGACCGTCGAGTTGAAAGTATCCTAAGTCCGTTGGACTCAATGTAAGATACTGTGGATGAATTGTCATATAATGTGGAGGAATGTATGCTTCATCTCCAACAAGGAGCGCATAAGTTGGCACTAAATCCCAACTATTGTATGCCCACTGAATGTATTCTGAAATTGCACTCCTAATGGTATCTGGATCAGAAGTCACTACCCAGTTTAACTCATTAAAAACCCCAGTAATCGAAATGAGTTTTGTTGTTACGCCTTTCTGAATCTTCCAGTTTGCTAATGGTCTAACTTTCTCGATAAAATCATCATGAGAAATAATAAGATACTCGCATCCGCTCGTGAGCATCTGTTTTGACGGTGGGAGAACAGTCCAAATCGGAGGTATCCAAGGAGTGGTATTCTGTAATGTTGAGAATCCGCTGTAAAATCCATGAGGATAATTCAGAAGATAATTCTCTAATATTCCCTCAAAAGCCGAGCTCTGAAGCCGAGAACTTATTGGTTCAATTGCTGCTGGTCGTGCAAATTGAACAGCAACTTTAATCTTAGAAAATACTCGACAAATATGTCTATCTGGGTTAAATTGGAGTGGAGCTATGTGCAATGTGATTATTCGATGACCACGGATCACAATGGGATTCGCTCCTAGACTTCCTTCAATCCAAGTCAGTGCGGTTGGATAAAACGAATTCTGGTTATAGGTTGTTGTGTTAATGAAGAATCTTGGGTACGCTACTGATGGGGTAGGGTAAACTAGCTCTTGCTTAGGTGCAATATGGTAATCCGATAGATCCTGATATTCTGAATCGAGAAGTTCGACTGAAACATCAATGTCATATGGAACTTCCAGCATCTTTGTCAGAATAGGGATATTCGGATTACCAATTTCGGCAGTTGACTCTGCTGAAACGATTTCAAGTCTGTCATACACGGTTTGATTTAGTGTAATGTCATTTCGCCACATTCCTGGGCACTCTAGTAAGACTACTAGTCGGATCGTGTCTGACGAAAGAAGTGTTATCTCTGGCTCTTCTCCGATTTCTGCTTCAGAATGAAATTGTACCCAAGAACCAGCCTGGATAGGCAGAGCTCGAGTAGAGGTAGTTAAATGTGCGGAAGCCAGTGGGTCCGTACAAAGTTCCACGTCTTTCGGAGTACTATTGGGATAGTCTTCAAGAAGCAATGGTGAATATAGTTGCATTAGGATTGAAGGACAAATTAAAATGATAATGAATGCGAAACTTAAGCCCAAAGGAAATCTGCTCATGATTCTCCCTCAATGTCTAACTTCAAATCCTGATATTCTGAATCGAGAAGTTCGACTGAAACATCAATGTCATATGGAACTTCCAGCATCTTTGTCAGAATAG
>JABXGU010000582.1 GCA_016550415.1 archaeon
CAGTTATCTGAGGAGACTCGGTCTTGGATGACTGTTCATTTGAAGGATCGTAAGATTGTGAACTCTGCTTTTACTGAGGATCAAACTGAATGGATACGCCGAGTGATTATGCGGGCTAAGCTACTTTCAAGGCAAACTGAAAAGGCTGCTGAGGAGCTTATTCAACAGGAAGTAATGAAACTGCGAACGACTGTTTCTATGCTACGCCATTTGGCTGCCAAGAGTAAGGAGGCGCGCGACAACAAAACTAGCTTAAAGCCAGAGAATGCGGAGGCCTCATCTGAGTAGCTTTTTTCACAGCATTTTGTGCTGTTCTGCACTTTTTCATTTGATTATTTTTGGTGGCTTGTCTGAACTTCTTTGAGTGTTTGTTGGATGCGTTTCCAATGGTGACCTTGCCAGAATACCTGTTGGCATTTTGGGTTTGTGCATTCCCAGAATTGGTCATGGCGGCTTAGGGAACCTTTGGGTACTCTGTCTTGGACTTCCTCTGGCTTTACAGGTTTTAAGAGACTGTTACATAGGGAGCATCGGCTTTGAGTTGGGTCAAGGTTGTATGTGATTTGAAGTTCTTCCTGTAATCGTTGGAGCATGCTGCTGATAGGGGGTGTGCCTGGATTTATTATTTTGAGTCCTTGCTTGTGGGCACGTAGGAGAAGCTGCTTATCTCGAGTTAGTAGTATACGTTTTCCAATCATTGCGAGGATGTCTTTGTCTGCTTTGTCATCAATGTAGAGTGTATCAAAGCCAAGTAATCGGAGCCAGCGTGCCAGTGAGCCCAACATGGCATCAAGAATAAACGATGGATGCTGTGCCCAAATTTGTGGCATGCTTTTAGGCTCCTCTCAATGATTTCAAGACTCTCTTAGTCTTATGTTAGTGCTTTTCAATTGGGTTTATGAAGCCCACCCTTTTAATAAACTCGATTGAGTATTGAAGATGTCTCTATTTAGAAATGTTTCATTATTGTTTGTTACTAATCCAGAATAAACTCCATTACAACAGTGGTGCTGCAATAATCACAAATCAGATATTGATGCTTTTTATGTCAGCTTTGATTCCAAATATACTTAACAAGTGAAAGGACATTTTGGATATCATTGATGGCGAATTTAGAATCTAGCTCTGTGATGTATCCGAACTTCTACCTAGGTGAACTGGAGAATAATCAAAAAGAATAAAAGTTCAAACCTTTGAACATCTAAGTGGAAGGTGAACTAGGCTGGGAGGTTCGCTATTAAATCTATTAACTATATCTAAGAGTATTCAAGTCCTCGAATCGGATACAGCAACGAACATGAATCAGGTTTTTCCTGTTATCACAATCAATGACCCTTACCAAATCTTCTCATTCACTTCAATCTGCAAACCAAGTGATTAGCAGAATCATGTATCAATCAATTTGCTTGTTTTAACGCAAATTGAAAACTTTCTAGCTCTATTTTACCTTCATCTACAACCTTGAAGGAGTATCATAAATATGAAGAAATCAAGAAAAGGAATAATTGCGCTGCTTCTTACGGTCACCATCCTGTTTTCATTAAATACCGTTGTTCTTGGTTGGTTTTGGGATCCACCAGATGATCCCCCGGATCAACCTGTTTTTTCAAATGTGCAACATACAACTACAAATGACTCTTGTACTGTGACTTGGTCAGTATCCTTTGACTCAAGTGCTACCGACAACTGGATGAAATTCTATTGGAGACCCGAAGGAGGTAGTTGGAATGTTGAAAATACTTGGGACCCAGCATCAAATGGGAACTATCAATGGACCGTTAACGATTTATCACCTGGGGCCTATGAGTACAAAATAACAGCGTGGTCACAGAATCTCTATGGTACCAGCTCAAAAACAACAGGTCCTCACAGCGTATCTATAAATAAGGGACCAGACGCTCCAGCGATAATAGATCATGAAACAGTAACAATGGGCTGTCAAACAATAAACATATCATGGCAGGTTGAATGGGACACAAGCGCAACCCCGCCAATAACCTACCTAGTAGAATTCTACTGGGGCACAGATTTTAACTTCACAGGGGCATCACCCCTCCAAACCTGGACAGACGGACAAACCCAATATTCACGCACAGTAACCGCCACCAGTACAGAAACCCACTATTACCAAATTCATGCCAGCATTTCAAATGCCTATGGAACAAACGAAACATACACACCATCCTATATTGCAGACTTATGCTATTCTGCAACAGAGGATGCATACACTGTCGAGGAAGATGAAAATGGTAATTACAATACAAACACAATCTATGCAAGGGACTACCAAGGCTACTATCGCCACGCTTATCTAAAGTTTGAGATCCCCCATCATCTTAATGTACTCTCGGCAACACTATACGCTTATACCAGTTCTATCTTTTCCAACGGTCATGGTACGATTCAAGCCTACTCTACAAATAATGACTGGTCAGAAGATACGATCACGGCCTTGAGTGCTGAAATCAATAATCCTCCAGGCACACTCCTAGACGAAGACACTGCCGGCTCTGTAGGCACATGGGACCAGTGGGATATCACATCCTTTGCTCAAACCAGTGGAAATATATCAATAATCCTAATGTGTTCTGGAGGCGTAAATAAAGGAGCAGGATACCATAGCAGCGAAAGCACTATACAATACAGACCCTATCTAGAACTAGAATACTTCGAAGCACTTCTACCTATTGAGGATTGCTATGCTCATGAAGATGAACCCTGCACGCCCCATGATTGCTTTTACAACAATGAAACTGATGAAGTTGAAGGCTATGATTTACGAGCAGGCTACTGGCAAATGTACGGAATGGGTTATTCCTATTTGAAATTCGATTTAGGTCATGTATACAATGCCATATCTGCAACGCTTCGGCTATACGCTATTCATGCTGACCCAGGACTCACCATCGGATGCAGCGGCCTTAATAATAATTCTTGGAGTTCAGATACACTTGTTTGGGATTCTCGTCCAACTCATACAGACGGATCGTATGAAGGTCAACTTATTGCTAGTGGCACTCCAATTACTGGTGAGTGGCAAGAGTGGGATATAACCTCGTATGTGCAAAGTCACGAAGGTGACACCATTACTTTGGTTCTTCATCCAACGGACCCAGGGTCCGACTGCTTTGTAGAATACTGTTGTACAGAGAATGGAAACGACAATACCGGTTACTATCCTATGCTCTGCATCCAAGGTAACTATAAAATCAAATATTGGAGAGCTGTAGACACACAATATTCTTGCACTTCTGAAACCTGCAAAGGATTGTTTATCCCTCTTTGGGTCCTCTACAATCCCCCCGGTGACATGAGCTGCCAAACAATCACTACTGGAACCACAATAAACTGGAAAGTCAAATTGGGATTTGATTTTGGTTGTTATATTGTAGCTGGTGGGGAACTTCAGGCTGGTGCTTGGACTAGTGGAACCGCACATTTTGATAAAGGTACATCAACTCCAAACTGGAAAGATAAGCAAAATGATTCCTCCCTCATTGGCACAGGTGGTGATGTGATCTTTGGTGAGCGATATAGAGTGAGTTTCAATATGATCGGTGCTGATTATGATGGGGAAGGTTGGTCCAATCACCGAATTCTCAGTGTTTATCCAGAAGCTTGTGAATTTCTAGGTTTTGACAAAATATATCGTAAAGATTTGGACTCTTATCCATACCGAACCACTGATTTAGAAGACTATAGTTCTGA
>JABXGU010000583.1 GCA_016550415.1 archaeon
AAATCATGGAGCTGTCTGTTGTGGCTCCACACTGCATGATGCACTTCGTAATGCATATCTTCTCGAGAGAGTCGCTCACATTTACTTGCTGGCAAGCGCCACTGGTAAAAGGAAACTTAAGACCATTCCACCTGAAGCTCTTGAGACCCAACGGCAAATGTTTGAAGTATTGAAAAGGGTAAAGGACAAAGGTTAATGAGGAATTTATTAACAACTAAGCATGGTGTCAAGCCAATGAAAAAGCGTATTCAGCCGCACTTGCGTCTCGGTGAAGGAGATGTCAATCAGGTTGTATTCATAGCTGGTGACCCCAACCGCGTGCCTCGAATTGCTGGCAAAATGAAAGACCCAGTTGAGTTAAGCAACCATCGTGGATTAGTTTCATTTAGAGCATATACTCCGAAGAATGTCCCTGTAACCATCGCTACTTCAGGGATGGGTACTCCTTCAACACTAATTGTTGTAGAAGAGTTGGCTCGTTTGGGTGCAGAATGCATCATCCGCATCGGTAGTTGTGGGGGCGTGAATCCTGACATTAAAACAGGTGATGTGGTAGTTCCATACGGTGCTGTGCGAGATGAAATATCAAGTACGAATTATGCACCAATGCAATTTCCAGCAGTGGCATCACCTGAAATCTATTCTGCTTTATTAAAGGAAATGAAAGAACTATTGCCAAATGAAAGAGTATATGTGGGCATCGTATGGTCAACTGATATCTACTATAACCAGCGTGAAGACGATCACCTTGGGAGATGGACTCGTGCAGGTGTACAGTGTGTGGAAATGGAATCCTCGCTTCTCTTCGTGTTTGCCCAGACTAAGGGTATCCGTGCTGGTTCAATTCTAGCTTGTGATGGAAATCTTCATCATAACCCCAAGGGCGAACAAAAAGATGAAAAAGAGCAATCTGGGGAGCAACATCCACTTCTCCAAGAGGCCTTAGATAAGGAAATTGAAGCCGCCATTAAAGCTGTTGATTCTCTGTACTCCTAACGATATTATCATAAATATTAGCCCAACACTACTCAATAATACACTTTAACCAGAAAATCTCACAAATAAATTATAGAATATGGATAATAATAAGTACAATTACAAAGAAGAATTAAGTGCAGCGGGGCTAGTATATAGCAGCGTTCGTGTATGCGATACTAGTTCATTGCACGTTCTTAGATGTGTATCAGAACAGAAGCATCAACAATAACTGAAGTAGGTGGTGACTTCCTGCATGAGTCGAGGTTCATGTTTTTTACGGGGACACGACTATGTAATGCTTCAAGCCCACGCTAAAGATGACCCAAACGGTCCAATTGAGGGAATGATGATGGTGTGCCAGAGATGTGGTGCTCAAAATCCTGAATGGGGGCTACTCCGAAAAGGTGCAAAACTATTCAACCAAAAGGGTCACTGGGTTGCCACCGTTGAGAAAGCAGCTGTCAAGTAAAATAAAATTGAATCATCATCTCTGACTTCAAATTTCTTTTCCGAAAGCCTTTACTAAATAGAACTCGCTTTAGACTCTGTTCTCCCTACAAATTAACAAGGAGGAACTACTATGAGTGCAAAGCAAAATCAGGTTATTCGCATATTACGCCCTGTTATTCTTCTCTTTCTCTTAGTTGTAATGATATGGTATTTCATCAATCGTGTAATCTTTGATTTTTACTCCCTCGGTGACCCAGCACTCCTAAGATGGCACTTCCTCACTCTGTCCTTGCTTATTGTAATTGTAGCCTTATTGAATCTGATTGACAGCTACATTCGTAAGGATCAGACTTGGCTACGCTACACGCTGATGCTTTTCATAGCAATGGTTTTTGGAAGCCTTGGTGACTTCCTCCTGAGCG
>JABXGU010000060.1 GCA_016550415.1 archaeon
GAAATTAATCAAGGCGAATATGATTTTGTAATTCATTTAGGTGATATAACACCATCTGGAGAATATGAACAATATACAACTGCAGCATCTACAATAGACGACTTGCAGACACCTCTTTATGCAACGCCTGGGAATCATGATGCTAAAGAGAATGACACTACTCTTTACTCCCAATTCTTCGGGACACTAAATACCGCGTTTACATACGGTGGCATCTACTTCATATGCCTTGATACTTCATCATTGAACTTCAATTCGACCAGCCAACAATGGCTTGAAGAACAGCTACAACAAGCTGGATCACGCCCAATCATAGTCTATACTCATGTGCCCCCCATTGATCCACGTCCAGGATATGACCATGGATTTCTCGATAGTTACCAAGCCGAAGCATTTCTCGCCTTAATGAACCAGTATGAAGTAAAATTGGTGGTGAACGGGCACGTTCACCTGTACAATACCACGATTCATGATGACGTATTATATCTAACCAGTGGAGGCGCAGGCGCCGCTCTAGTAGCTTCTCCCGATCAAGGCGGTTTCCACCATTATGTCCGAGTTACGATTTCTAGGGAGAATGTCATCATCGAACCCAAACCCGTGGAGGTTCCAGCTCTTACAGTGGCTATTGAGATACGTAACTCTGCCAATTTCAGCATGACCCTGGGTCTCCACGACCTTGAAAGCCTAGCTACAATCCAGCGATGGGGACAGTTCGAGAATATTTACAACAATCTAGGCGGATATGGACTTTATAGGGGCGTCCTTATCAGTGATTTACTGGACCTCATCGGAGGAATGTCCACTAACCAGATCCTAGTGGCAGAAGCTTACGATGGCTACCAACAAAGCTACGGCTACGCTAATGTGTATCCAAATGCAAGTTGGTACCAAATGCAAGGCGATTTCATCCTCGCCTTCCAATACAACAACACACTTCCTCCTGGATGGACGGACGGTCCACGCCTTGCCTTTCTCCCCTTGGATGGAACCTACTCAAACCTCGACTGCGAGAACACCTCCTACCCGAATCAGGGCTACCATATCTATCCATCTGCTGGTGCACGATGGGTGAGAACAGTCATCCTGCTTCAACTCATTGACATACCCTAACACTCCACCATTGCTAAAAGGTTGAACGATAGAAAAAAACCCTCCTTCACCACACGCTCTCCAAATTGCTCAGAAGCTAGGAATAGAGAAGATTAAAGATGCAGAGTCTCAACTCGTCCGAATAAACTTGGAGTGCTGTAAGAAGGCTGATTGCCATTCGTGCCCCACTAAGACAATTTGTTCATTATAAAGGAAACTTGGAAGTAGTTGGTATCAGTGTTACATTGGGGTATAGAATGCCAATAATTATACAGTAATCAATATTTGCTGGTTAACAAAATAGAGTTAGGCTCTATCCGAAATAAATTCCTTATATCTGGTCTTGAGAATGGACCAAACCAGATTTTGTAGAGCCTCACCAAACCGGGAAACAGTCTTATCGCTTATCTCAATATAGAAAATGCCCAATTCTTTTGCAAGAGCCTCTCCCTCCATACGACTAACTTGGCGTCGTTTTCCCTCCTCTTTTCTATTACCCACAAGAATGGCAGGAATAGACCCCAGAATCTTATGAACCTCCTTCACCCACTTACCAATGTGCTTAAACGAAGACCGATTAGCAACGTTATATACATAGATTGCACCTGCACCGCCCAGATAGAACTCTCGACGTAGATAATCAAAGCGTGGCTCATCAGTTAAATTCCAAAACTGGAGCTGAACACAAAGTGGGTCCATGACAAGTCTCTGGGAACCAAAGGAACTTCCAAGAGAGGAACGAAGACCGTCAATGAAGACACCATCAGAAACGCTACACATTAGATCAGTCTTCCCCACCCCAGCATCACCAATGAGCAGCATCTTAAGTGCATACTTTGGGCCAATCATTGTTGGTATACTCCTTTGGTGATGTTGTAAGGACAAGAATCCTCCAGATAATTATTTCTAAAGCTGGCTACTTTAAGATTCTTATGTAAGCTGGTCAAGTTACTGATTTATTGAATTTGACAAGGTCCCAAGAGAGGTATTGTTAACCTTGTTTGGAAGGAAAATCTACCATGTCAATGCATTCATAGAAGTGCTGTGTGAAGAAATATGAATCGGCCCCTTAGAAAAATCCTTGGACTCCCATTCCAAGTACTTTTTATTAATTCTCTACTGGTTCTGTTCGCTCCCGAGGTCTATCTGAATCCCCTAACATTAATTGAAATTATTTGTTTTAACACGTTCATCTGCGTTGACATCATTATACGACCCACATCATCCAAAAAAGATCAATATAAGCGATCGATTGTGGTTCTCTCGTCTCTTACCCTACCTCTAATAATGGTGTTGCCATATCTTGAAGCCAAGTGGGTAGTCTCTCAGTTTCTTTCATTATCTATCATTCTTGGAATGACACTTATCGGCATTGGAGTTACTTTCTTAGGCAGTATTATCGGATTACTTAGTCGGATCCAGATTGGACATTATGGTGGACCAAAAATCGTTATTGAAGACAATCATCGACTAATTACTTCTGGTATGTATCGATACATTCGTCATCCCCAATATCTCGGATTCTTGCTACTATTCTTTGGCTATTCCTTTTCAATGGGCAGCCTCTTGATGACTTTAATAAACGCTGTAAAGTTCTTCATAATTTA
>JABXGU010000584.1 GCA_016550415.1 archaeon
CGTCGATGGGATATGAGACCTGTTCCCACTGCGATTACTGTGCCAACAGCGATTGCTAGGGGTGGAAAGCCTGGAATGAATGGTGCTGCTTGAACGTTAATTGTGTGGCTGCTAGTATATGTGTTGAAGTTGGTTTTTTGGATGCTTATGCCCAGAGAGTAGGTAGAGGGTGTAAGTGTCGCTGTGTCGATAGTGCTTTCATAGATGCCACTACCAGAGTGAGAGAATGTAACAGTTGTTGAGTCAATAGTGGCATTGATTGTAGCATCAGTTACTGGCAAACTCAAATCGTCAAACACCGTAAGACTGACTGTGATTGGAGTACCCATAGCAATAGTGTCACCGGGGTTGAAGTTGGTTGTCACATCAAAGGTTCCAAAAGCATGGGCTGATGCGTGGAAGGTATCAGTATATGTGGTGCCAGGTAGACCGTCAAAACCTGCTGTGAAGTCCAAGGTGTGGTCGCCGACACCTGTCACATCAATTTGCCAAGTGAGAGTGTCAGTGCCACTCGGGTCGAGGGGGCTGGAGAAGAATTGGGTTGCAGGTGTTGAGAGGGTGCCTAGACATGCAGGCACGGAGATTGTGACATACCCTCCATAGGCAGGACGCAACCCCAAGTTCTGTAAATCTAGGGTGACTGTCATTGTGCTACCCAATTTGGTTGTCGGTACAGTGGGTGTATAGATACAGCTTGGTCGAAGTAAGTAGGCAATTTCATTTTCCCAGATTTCTAGCGAATCAGAGTAGGTAGAGTCATCTGTATCTCCATTATAATCGGTGAGAAGCATTGTATTAGTGATAGTTAGCCCATTGTTGCCCACCACAATCATCGCATTAGTGTTGCTTGCAGGCAATATCAGTCCAGCTATAGCAGTACCATTGGCATAGACTGTAACATTCGACCAGTCGATTCCAACAAAATCTATTGCATCCATGAAACTGTTGGTACCATAGTGGTTGGGCTGATTGAATATGTCATGTGAAGCATCCCACACAAAGAATGGTGGCGGACTCATCCAATTGCTGTTATACTGGAATCCGAGGAAGTCCCATAGTGCATTACTCTCTGTGCGGAGGTACTCCCAAGTGCTGATGATAAGGTGACCACCTGACATGGCGTAGTCGAGGATTTCGCTGGTATAACCGTAGTACCCGCCGCCATCGAACATGTGTGTCCAATAGGGATTATCGATGACAACTAGATTCCAAGTACCCTCCACAAGACTCATGTTAAAGTAGGTTGAGTTAAAGGTGAGATAGAAAGGCACTCCCAAGTCATTAAGAGCCAAAGCAACAGGACCGCGATAAGGGTTATCATTGGGATCTGAGACAGAGGGATGACTATCTACGTATATGAGCACGTCAGCGGTGGCAGCGGTAAGCCAGTTGACTACATTGATAGCGTACTGATAATTATCGTAATCGTCAAGGTGAGTATTATCGAAGGGGTTAACATCACCAATGAGGAAAACGCGACCATTTCCAAAGTCTTGGGCACCAACGATGACATTGCTTGCATGCTCACCCCAAATGGGATATGCAGTTCCTGTATAGTTGACATATCCGTAGCCGTCAGTGCGAAGTTGACTTAATCCGGGTTCAAGTGTAGGATGAGACCAGGTATAGGTGAGTGGATTGATGGTGCCACTGGCGGTATTATTCATAGACAGGTCAATGTTCGAGAGAAGATAATTGAGGTATTCATTCCAGTAATAAACAGAACCCTGGTGGTTATCACCCATGGCTAGGAGTGAACCACCATTTTGAATCCAGTTTGTTACAGCTGCTACTTCTGCAGCAGTATAGTTAACCGATGGACACATTAGGATAAGCAAATCGTATGGAGTAAGATTCGCTGCAGTGAAGTTACCAGTTGCTGATGGCCAGAGTTTGTCAAATGTGTAGGAACGATTGACAAGAGCGTTCCGAAGAATACTGAATTCATTTGGATATGTTGCCATATTATCCCATGGATCAACACCATAATATGGGATATGCGAGAGATCGAATACGATTCGTCCTTTTGGTCGGGGATAGAGCCAGTCACAAGCATCTACAACCATCTGATGTATAGCTGGAAGGGGGTCAGTTTTGCCATCCCACCACATATGAACCACACGTCCCCCACGATCTGAGGGATCAAAGGCAAGAACTGTAACCTCATTAGGATTACTGCCATATTGGGCAACCTTTGTGAGGTCTGGGAAAATTCTACTGGGCATTAGTGCTGACCAATCCCATGTAGCGTAATAATAGGTTGGTGTGGAAAATGTATCATACAGATTGTAATTCTTTGACACTGGATGACGAGCCGTTATGTTTGCACCATCGGCTACCCAAGTCCAGTAGCCTGGTTCACCATCAGTGCCAGCAGCTTCTGGCGGAAGAATGCCCATATAGCAGAGGTAGGCGGCACAGCTATCAAGACATAGGAGCCCACCGCCACCGAGCCAGAACTCAAATACATAGTTTGTAATGTTCTCCCGTGGTTCAGTATCTGGTAAAACAAATACATCGTAGTCCGCTGTCTTTAGGGCATGATTTTGGATGTCGTCCATTGTCAAAAGCGTAGTCAAATGACCAGCGGCACTTAGAATATTCTGAATCTCCACATATGAATTAGATAAGATTGGAAATGAATTGTCATATGCTGGTGTAGTTAAATTAGGCTCGTTGTAGATTGCAACACGTAGGGCACGTGGAACCAAAGGTGTTGAGATTGAAGACCGCAATGGATTAGAAGTAGAGGATGAGTCAGTGGAAGCAGATGTTACTGTAATCATTGGAATCGAAGGAGTAACAAGGAAAAGACTTGTTAGACAGAAAAGATAGAAAAAGGCAATAATCGAAGATTTATTCATAGTATCATTTCCATGAAAATGATTCATGTAAATTTAGGATTTTGAGATTTATATGCCCTTTCTTTTTCATTGGGCTTCCTCTATGATTGGAATGAGTTCATGAAGCTGAGAAATTGTGTGAGTGGGTGTACCAGCTTCTGGATGGTTAGTGTTCAGTGGTAATCGCGTAATAAAGATGGTTTGAAGACCTGCTGTAGTTGCACCGTGTATGTCTGCATAGAGGTCGTTGCCCACCATTATTGTTTCTGCTGGTTCTGTGCCTAATTTTCTCAAAGCATATGTAAAAAGACTGGTTGAGGGTTTTCGGAGACCGATGTCAGCAGAGACAATGATAGCATTGAAGGTGCTAGCGAGTTGGGCTTTGTCAAGAACGCCCTGTATAGCCGTGGTGTTGACGGCGTTGGAGAGAATGCCAAGATGAAGTCCTTTAGATTGTAGAATGCTGAGTGTTTCCATTGCATCAGAAGCTAGATGCATATGCTGTATAGCTAATCTGGTCATAGCTTCATCTGCTTCATTGATAATTTTGTCATCAAATACTCCGACTCCACGGAGTACACATTGATTGAGGAATCGTTGAGTAAATTCGATTAGAATTTGGTCTTGGAGTACTCTATAGACCTTGCTTATTCGACGCCCTACCTTTACTAGTTCCTTAAGAGAGATACGGTAGCCATGTTGAACCAATAACTCGTGTACCTGCTTACGCCATATCTGGAGAAACTCTGCAGTAGTTCCAGGAAATTTCCAGTCAGCTAAAGTACCGCCCCAATCGAAGAAGATTCCCTTCACAGGATACCTAGGCTTTGTCATTTTTTACTTCTCTATCTATGATTAATTGGTTGCTCGTTTTTTCACAAATCTCCATTTTCTTGGCAACACCAAGTTCCTTTTGGATTTTCCGTAATGTATCCTTGTGCCAATAAAGAGGATAAGTGCTTTTCAAGCATAATACCTTCAAAGAAGCGGAGAACCGAGATAGAATACTCTGAGTAGATGATATTACGCTCAATTAGCTGCTCGAGAGTATGAGGCTTCTTGAGAGCATCGAGAATCTTTCGATCTCGTGTATCAAAATGCTTTGCGTAAGTTTTGAAGGCTTTGGCAGGATTATCTACCGGACCAAGGCGATGCCCAGTAGTGACAATGAGCTGTTCTCTATCTGGGGTTGCTACTAGCTTATGGAGTCGTTGAACAGAACTCCTAAAATCTTCAAGGCTTGAGGCTTTGTTCCCATACCAGGGTCCAAATCGAGTTAGGTCTACATCTGCTGTAAATAGAATCCGAGAATCAGGTTCAGAGAGTGAAATATGACCTGGCGTGTGACCGGGAGTGTGGAGGATTTCCACTTCGGTAGCACCTAAATCCAATCGGTCACCCTCATGGACAAAGGAATTAACTGGACATGCTTCTAGATTAAGAAAAGATTTGAAGAAATGGTCCCAATCTTCTTCAAAGGTACTATTGAGGATTCCTGTGTATTTTTTGAATGTTGTATAATCCTCGATGGCAGGAGCATCAGCTGGGTGAGCAAGAATTTCACATTCTGAAGCTCTCTGGATATCAACAGCTTGTCCACGATGGTCATAATGATAATGTGTTAGTAAAAGGAAATCAATATCCTGAAGCTGAACACCTAATTGTTTGAGACAGGAATGGAGCCGCTGAGTACCAGCGCCGGGATCGACTAGAAGTATCTCCTGGTCTTTAATAATCAAGGAATTGCAATATGGAAATTGAGCCCGACCCTCACCTGTAATTAGGTATGTGTTTTCACTTAGTTGTGTTATAGCGTCTGGCAAGCGGCATCGTACTCCAAATTATAAAGAATAGATAATGGAGTCTTTATTCGCCTTTAATGATTGGTGTTAGTTGTCTTCGAAATTCTTCGGTGAGTTCCCTAACTGCACCTTTGATACGGTTACGTAATTAGAAGCGACGATCCGCAAAATATTCTGCAAGGAGACTTTCAAGTTCTAAGATACTTCTAGTGAGTGATTCATGCTCAGATAGCCCGCCTTCAGCAAGGAGTTC
>JABXGU010000585.1 GCA_016550415.1 archaeon
AGTGGGAAAGTATTCACGGTGCCATGACCACTGATCTTTTTGGATATCAAACCGGCATCGTTTAAGCACGGAAGCAACTGTGAAATCCTTTGATCCACTTCCGTAGAAAACAGCTGCATCAAAGTCCTCTTGTTCAAGGAAAAGGCGGCTTAATTCACGTCCAACCTTTAGTGCAAGACCGGTTGGTAGTCCAAAGGCGACTATGCATCCAGGAGTTGGATGGCTGAAGATTGTTCCTCCATACATGGGAGCCTCCCTGCAACCAGCTAAGAAATTCTGAACAACCTCCTCACTGCCTTCCAACATTACAAAGAGAGATTCGTTTAGTCCCAAGTGGAATATTCCAAGGTCAGGTCGGTCAAAGAGAACCTTCTGATTGAATAGTTTGCGCTGTCGGCTCCTCACTTTTCGTGCTGAAACACTTAGCTGCTTTGCCATATCCTCGGCTGTACTCTCAGGAGTTATATGGGCAAGTAATTGGTAATCCAAGGTATCCAGCTGAGCAGACTCAATGTTGGGTTGGCTGTACCGATAGACATTAGGCTGTTCAAGGATTTTCCCAAAACCCTCTCGAATTAGAACATCTCGAAGATACCGAATCCAAGCAACCCAGCGAAACCTTTCAGCCATAGGTATTTCAGAATCGTAAGCAAGGTAGCTGCGTAAATTGTAACCTTGAAAAACGCTATCTAATGGATATAATCGAAAGCGTGTGAGATGCCCCAAACCCACCAGTTCCTGGAGCCACTCTTTCAATCGACGCAACCGAAGTCTTGGTAAAACATAGGTAACCAAATAAGGTGCACCTGAACCTCCAAAGCGATGTAGCTTCCGAAGATAGGGACATTGTTCTAGGTAGCGGTTGATTCGACTACCCGGGGCAGGATAAGCAAGAACTGCAACATGATTCAACCTGATACGTGGGAAATTAACACGGTAAAAGCGTGTAAGAAGAAGCTTCTCCTTGAAACCCGATATATGCTTGCTGAGAGTTGAAGCAGAGAAGGAACTTTGTTGAGTAAGATCTTGAATTGTAGCATTAGGATTTTCTTGAAGAAGATGTAATGTCTTGAGTTCTTGCTCTGAAAGAGGAGAAGTATAGTTCAACATGAAAGTCTCAATAAGCTCCACATACTCACGAGAAGTAAGTGGAGAAGGAGCTGGTTCAAGATCATCAAGGTATGGTAGTACAAGTCTTAGGAGATTATTTTGTGTGACGCGGTTAAAGAGAGGTAAAGATAGGGGTGCATTGTATGTGATATCACCATAGTGACGGTGTGGAGAAACAGCCTGCCACACTCTGAGGAGCTGCTCCCTCTGCGACTCATCAAAGTGAAGATAAGCACACAAGATACCAAGATCGCCACTTTCAGGAACAGGACGAACCACCCCGGGGAGTAATGCAGAAAATGTTTCACGATATAAGACAGTATCCAATAGAAGAGGACGATCAAGTATCTGCTTTGCTATTAGCAGTTGATTTTCCTTCCAATATCCACAGAATTGAGGAGAATCCAAAGAACCATTCTTGTAAATTTGGAGTTTTGTAGGACGTGGAGGGTCACGGTCTGTCAACTGGGCAACCTGTTGCCCGATGGATTTCAGGCGCATTCTCAATTGGTTATACTGGTGCTTTCTTTGCACCGATGAAGAAGATTCATTCTTTTGTGTGTCTGCCCGCGTCAAAGTCGCCAAGCGTATATCGCCCCCAGCTTGGCAATGATGCCTTTGAAAAACCGGAAGAAGTGGTTGGTGAGTATTTAAACCCCACCATGAACCATAAAAAAACGGCTATTATGCTTTTATTTCAGATTTAACCGGAATATAAACCCTGAAATAAAATTTAAAGGATAAACAGTAGCAAAAAATGTGTTTAAGGAATAAAAAAGCAGTAAAACCTACTAGTTCATAACCAACCTCTTCATGCATTTAGATAAAAAATTCAGTAAAAAGGCTTTATTTGTTATATTTCTACCAAAGACCAAAGACGAGATATTAGTGTGATTTTGGCCAAGAATTACCTGTTTATGAGATAAGCTAGATTCGCCTTGTCAGAGAGTGCACTTCACAAGTCCGATTTTTGCAGCCTGTACACTCTGAACTTTGGTGAACCCAGTAATGGTCGAAACGCTCAACGAATTTTCCGACGAAGTCAGGGTTGGAGGTCCATGTTGCCTGTTCGCCAATTCCGGATAGCCCTTTTCCTGTGAAGTTTGCGCTGCCCTCTAGTACTTCAGTTTCATCAATTATTATGGCTTTTATGTGAATTTGTGTGCAGACTAGAATTTCAATGGTTGGTGACTTGTTGAGGAGTTCCTCTACTGCCTTACGAAAGTGGGTACCCAGTCCTCCAAAGGACTCTGGGTCACGGATAATTAAGCGAACATTTACGCCATTTTCCGCCTTTGCCACTAGACGGTCTATTAGATTCACTTGACAGGTTTCAGTTCCGACTGTAATTGTTTTTACTGCTGTGAAATTTTGGACCATAATTCGAATGGACCTTGATGCTCGATCCAACATGTCACAAATCTTGCAGGCGATGGCGATTCCATTTAGGAGTTCGTGGTGTCCCTCTCGCAGTTCCTTTTCAGAGACTTCAGTTAATTCATCAGGAGATTCCTTTTCTTCTTCTGTGTCACCACTTACTGAGCTAATGGTGGGTTCCCCTGTATCTGTTGTTGGCTCCTTTGGCAGGGAGGGAGATGTGGGATAAAAACTGTCGAGAGCTTCGACAAGGTGTGCAGGTAGGGGTTCACCTCTTTTGAGTGTCTTTGTGATTTCAACCATTGTCTTGGCGCGTTGATAGGCGATGCGATGTGCTGAGCCATCGGAATGCTTTGCTAATTCCTTGAAGATCTCTGCTGCCTTTAGAGCTGCTTGGGCTGCATGTTCAAAATCGCCTTGACCAAGGAATTGGCGCAAGAGAAGAAGTGCCTCCCGTGCTATTCGACCAAGGCGTGCAGTACTCATAATCAGTCCTCGTGCCTGTCAAACTAGCTGTGTAATATTAACATAAGAAATTATGGTAAATCTACACTAAGTTAATATGTTACAGTCACTTATTGAAAACATAAACTTCTTAAATAGAAATAATAAGAAGTATTCTGGGGTTTTTTTATGGTTTCTTTGAAAATTTTTGGGTGTATTACAATCCTCTTTTACATAATTGGCGGAATTTCAATATTTGGAATAGCGATTTCCCTTTATCCTCAATTGATAATAGTACATCAACTTATGTTTCAAGGAGGCTATGATCCGTCCTATTTCCCACTATTTAATCAAGTCTCTCAATCTATGATGTTCTATGCAATTTTTGGTCTTATCATCCTCATACTCGCTTGTGCACACATACCAGCAATTTTCTCAATACCTGAGAAGCGCAACTATTTTCGGAATATTGCTATAGCTGCCATTGCACTTGGAATAATGTTTTTCCTTTTTTGTTCTAGGGACTTCATAACAGGAGCCGAGGTCTATTTGGCTATCCCAATAATTTGTGGAGTTATTGGCTTCGTCACTTATTGGAGAAGCAGAAAACAGACTATATGAAGTCTTTTAAAAAAGGGTTTTCAAGTGATCACCAGCGTCAGTGAATAGGAATTAGTGATATTTGTGAGAAGAGTCGCTTGTGTTTTAGATAACTTGCTCTTTAATATCTGTAATAAGATAATGGATTTAGCATTCATTTTTTTCACTGAAGCAGCATAATGAGATACTATTTGAACGAAAGGCTAAGAACTTATGTTAAGCATCTAACTAGTAAATCACCCTTCGTCTGTGATAGTTGTTGGTGTTAGATATGTTGCATATTCGATTAGGGCAGATTCGCCTTTAGGTGTAATGCTAAAGACGGTGCGTCTGTGGCGGGGATCTCCTTCTTCTACAGCATGCACATATCGATGGGCTACAAGGGTGTCTAGGAGATATGTGATTAATTGATCGGAGTAGCCTGCAGTGCTTTTCAAGGCGGTTGGTGTTAATCGGTATTCACGGAGTAAACCAAGGAGCCGGATAGCTTCTTCGATATGTGCCGTGAAGTCTTTGTGTAACATTGTAGGTGCAATAGTGGCTGTTAGGCTTGCGGGGGATTGGGTCAAAGGAGAAGTGATGCCCACTTGTGTTTTTGGTAATAGGATGACTCGGAGAGGTATTGTTGCCTGAAGGTCTGGTCGAGTCATAAGAGCCATATTGGGTTCTAGTTGTCGGAGTAGTTCACGGTGATATAGGCTTTCTCGCTTTGATGAGTATGGGCTGATATGTGAACTTGAGAGTTTTAGTGGTACTTGAACTACATCGAGATCTTCCTTGAGTTTGAGCCTATGGACAATGAGAGTTCCAAAGAGTCCTGCCATGCCTTTGGGGAGTAGACTTGGATGATTTCCACTTAGGTGCAAGGCGGCATCCACATCTGCGAGTCGTTGCTGCCAATGGCGGATTCCTCTGACATCATCTTTTTCGTGGCGTTGTATGCCAGAAGTACCGATTAAGTGAAGATCAGCATCGTCAAGGAGAAGAACAAGGGGAGAGAGAATTCTGTGTACATCTTGGGTTTTTCTTGTGGCACAAACCTTTGCTAGTACTAATGAGAGAAGAAATCCATGGATATGCCGGTCAAATGTTGGGCATTCAATAATGGTGATGCCAGGGGAGAGTAATTCTTTGAAGGAGGGTTGAGATAGGCCGGTAAAACATGCACCTGCGGGTCCTGTTGAAAGGTTGTTGACTAATCGTTCTAGGAATTGGGCATCACGCCGTTCACCATAATCTGTGAATTCGCCGCGAGCAAGGAATGCACGAATTTCATCTAATAGGTCCAAGAGGGTGGGAGGTGATCTGGCTGTGTGAACATTACCAAGCATACGATACAGGAGAAGCCACTGTTTATCAGAGAGAGAAAAGGGGTGAAGGGCTTCTGCGAACAACTCAGCATAAGCATTGATTTCCAGTTGTTCTGAATCCAAGGGATTCACTCGCAGGTTTTGACCCAATGCATAGATTCTGCATTCTGGAGTGTGTTGAACTAATTCACGATAACTAGTATCAGTTGTCACGATAATGTAGCAGAAGGAATGCCTCGATGCTTCTAGCATGATTCGTTTGTTCGTGTTGCAGCGTGATTTCAGTTCACCAAGGGTAAGAATACCTGCAGGTAAATCATCAAATCTCAAACCCACAGGTGTTTCTGATTTCATAAGCTCTGTTTCATAGGTGAATCCAATGATGATATCTGATTCTAAGTCGGTGGGAATGACAAATTCAGCAGGAACACCACTACCTAACCCCTTTGCTAGAAGTGGCGGAATCCGCAAGAAGAATCTGGCAGACTCCGCCCCTGTTAGAAAAAATGGGGCGGTTTACCAAGTAACAGCGTTGAACGTACTCCGTCTTCCAGTTCTTGGCTAGTTAAACGCCGCAAGCGGATGTGAGGATAGGCTGTTCTAAAGGCAATTTCCAGAGTTTGCAGATCCTGACGAACTTGTGTTTCCAATATTTCGTGTGAGATTCCATTATCGAGGTTGGAGCTGTCACGACGTGTACCTATGAGCAATCTTGTCTTCCAGACTCCGCCCCAACGCCATGCGAAGGAGGCGAGTTGTGAGGGATTATATGAGGAAAGTTTCGTTTGCGCTTTTTCTGAAAGGGCGCCAAGTCGGGGTAACTTTTGCTCAGAAACAGGAGCATGGAGAAGTGTGTAGAATAGGGGAACTCCTGCGCTATAGATTGCACGTATGAATGCTGACATATTACCTCGAATTCCAACAGGTAGCTTGTCAACTGCGAAGAGTGCAGTGGCAGAGAAACCTCCTTTATGGGAAATCAGCAGGACATCTTGAGTTGGGGCAAGATAAAATTCTACATCTGCAAGTGGATAGATACGTTGGCCACCATGAGTTGATTGGTGATGTAGTTTCCCTATTAGTCGGCGAATCGAATGACGAGATTCTGGTAATATGACAAAAGTTGCTGCACTTTGGAGTAATAAGAAAATGATTAGTGAATTCCACCATCCAATGAGTGGAATATAGTACAGAGCAATTCCAGCGTTAATCAATATTGTAATCAACCATATTATCCACATGCGCCTTGTTTGTCTGTCAGCGGAACTACGCCAGAACCAGCCCGCAAACCTACTTTCCTCTTGAAAGGAAATATCATCTCGGGAAGAAACCGATGACCTTGTAGATGTTTGTGAGTGAGTACTCATTCCGTGTTGAATGGTTGTCATTATTTCATGTTCTTCGTTTGCACACATTTTTTTCACAATCCAAATATGAATAACATAAGAAAGCTGAGGCTCAAACCCCCAAGAAACAAAAGCAGAGTTCGGGGAGGCTTCATATCGAGTAGATATGGGAGAGATATTACAACCAATGGGAGACATAAGGGAAGAAGACTAAGTGTCCATTGATTGACAATTGGATGAAACAGATAATTCGTTGCTAAAAAAACAACTGTAAATATGCTACCTATAAACGTGCCAGTGGCTATGACCCGCCATTGGTTTCTTTGTTGAGAAGGCAGAATATCACGTAGTAAAAGTAGAGTAGCTGTGTGGAGGGAATCAGGTTTTTGAGATCCTGTACTACTAGAAAGGGTGTTGGGTTGTGGAGATTGAGATGTTGAGACGGGGGCAGCCAGAAGTCGTAGTTGGTTTACCCGTTTGCGAAATTGTGTTTTTGCATTTATGATATGATACATGCGTTTAGCAATATAGACCTCGCCAAGAAATACAATCCAGCGAATGATTTCAAATAACCACAAGTCGATCCAATTAATCACCGAAAGAGTCACCTTCTTCAGGATTATCTATAATATCAGGGAAGGTTGAGAGGAGGTTTTGGAGAAGCGTATTGTTGGTTGATAGTATCGTCAGGCGAAGAGTCTTACCTATCTGTTCATATGTCAATGCCATCTGTTTTCCATAGAATCTGTTAGGACCTTGAGGTTTCATTCCATGGCGATGGCTGATTTGGGAAATTCTTGCTTTGAGCTCTCTTGAAAATGGGTATGAGTGTGTGACCTTTAATTGATGGGGAGATTTCCAATGAGCTAGTACGGAAGATATTTCTTCACCTGAGGGAGGGGGCAGACTTTGTCTATCTGTATTGTGTTCTTGGTGTTGAGTGGAACCAGGACTTTTCATCCAGCAAACGCCTAGAAGACAGAGTCCAGCTAAAAAGAGTGGGGGAATGAGCGTGATGAAAAGGTTCAGTGTCGAGTATCTGACAAGTAGGGTAACTTGTATACTACTAAGTGTATGTCCATCTAACTGTAACTCTATGATGAGTAAACGTGGTCCAATGTCAATAGCACTGATTGGAAGATAGGTGATTGAGAGGGTATGTGAAACTATGGAAGTCGGTCCAACCACAACTTGGCTTGTTCCATGAAAATTCCCCTCACCAGTAACAACATCAAATGTG
>JABXGU010000586.1 GCA_016550415.1 archaeon
GCATCCATAAAATTTGCCTTAATCATCGTTACTATCATATACTTCTTCGTTGGTCTGCTGGTACAGGCAATCTGGGCAGCTCGAAGATAATACACAGACTACCATACTATTACTAGCCATTTGGCCTTAGACTGTGTGATTCATTTTTGGGCCTTGACTCTTTTAACCTCTTCAATAAGAGCAGGTACAATTTTGAAGAGGTCACCTACGATTCCATAGTCTGCTACAGTGAATATGGGAGCCTCAGAATCTGAGTTTATGGCAATAATTGTGTCCGAAGTTCGCATACCAACTAGATGCTGGATAGCACCTGAGATACCACAGGCAATGTAAAGCTTGGGGGCAATTGTGCGGCCAGACTGACCAACCTGTTGATGATGTTTCATCCAACCTGAATCAACAATAGGTCGCGAGCCACCAAGAGCAGCATTGAGGGCATTAGCTAGTTCTGCAACAATATCGATGTTTTCAGGGTTTTTGATGCCGCGACCACAAGAGACTACCATATCAGCTTCATCAACTTTGAGAGCACCTTCTTCCACTTCTGACACGTGCTCCACAATCTTTGTACGAATAGCTGCCTTTGCCACCTTAATGTCAACTTCTCGAATTTCCGCTTTACGGCTGGAATCCGGTGTGAGTGGCTTAAAGACATTAGGTCGTACGGTTGCCATTTGTGGTCGAGTGTACGGGCTGAGGATGGATGCCATGATGTTACCACCAAAAGCTGGACGGGTTTGTACTAGCTGACGTTTGTCATCAATGCCTAAACCAGTGCAATCAGCGGTAAGACCCAGCTGTAGCCGTGATGCTATTCGAGGAGCTAAATCTCGACCATTTCCTGTTGCTCCAAAAAGTACGATGTTGGGCTTTTCTGTAAGGATGATAGCGGAAATCACATCAGTGTATCCGTCAGTTGTATAAGGTCCAAGCAGTTCTTGGTCACTTACATATATTACATCTGCACCATGAGCAGCAATTGTATCAGTGAGGTTTCCAACATTATGCCCAAGAAGAACCGCGCAGAGAGGTTCACCTAGTTTATCTGCTAATTCTCGACCCTTAGCTAGGAGTTCTAAGGTTACATTGCGGAGTTCACCATCTACTTGTTCTGCAAAAACCCATACTCCCTTGTAATCTACAAATTTGGAAGGGTCTACACGACGGCGTTCAATATGTATTGCTCCTACAGGACATACCTTAACACAAGCACCACAAAGGGTGCAAGCATCTGTTGCCTCCGCTTTCTCATCGATTAGCTTCATTGCAGCAAATGGGCAGACCTTTACACATAAGCCACAACCTGTGCAAATATCCTTATTGATACGAATCATGTTTGTACACCTATTCTTGTTTCCTAAATTATTCCCTTCTCGAGGAGCCATTCCACTAGCTGTTTGGCTGCAGTTACTGGGTCCTCTGTGCCATCAATCTTGATGCCACCTGTACGGATTTCTGGTGCAAAAACTTCTACAACTTGGGTAGGGGAGCCAGATAACCCGTATTGGTCCTTGTCACCGCCAAGTTCCTCAGCTGTTACAGTCTTGATTTCTTTCTTGCTTGCTGCCATTATAGCCATGAGGCTTGGAAGGCGTGGTTCATTAAGTCCTTTTGTAGCAGTAAGTAGGACTGGTAGTCGACAGTCGATGATTTCATAGCCTTCATCTGTTTCTCGATGAACTTTCAAACGCTTCTGATTTTCACTAATCTCAACCTTAATGGCATAGGTTATTTGAGGGATTCCTAGTACTTCAGCGATTTCAGGACCAACTTGCGCTGTATCTCCGTCAATTGCTTGCTTTCCACAGATCACAAGGTCATAGGGTTCCAATGTTTTGATAGCTTGGGCAATTGTATAGGCGGTAGCCCATGTGTCAGCCCCGGCGAAGGTTCGGTCGCAGAGATGAAGTGCCCTATCTGCTCCCATCGCTAGACATTTTTTCAAAGCCTCCTGAGCTTGTGGAGGACCCATTGTGACTACGATGACTTCTCCTCCATACTTCTCTTTGATGCGTACTGCCTCCTCAACTGCAAATTCATCAAAGGGATTCAGTATAGAGGGAACGCCTTCACGAACCAATGTTTTAGTTTCTGGGTCAATCTTGACCTCAGCGATTTCAGGTACCTGCTTGATCGGTACAATTATCTTCAATGAACATAAGCCCCCTGAACCCTTTTTATGCGGGTTAAGAGTGAGCTAAAACAAACCATTCAACTTAAAAGTGTTCTCTGAAGATACTATTGGAGCGGGAGTTCAAAGCACAAAAAAGTAATTATTTCACTAGTTAGATGATAAATGTGTAAAGGTGGTCAAGATGAGTAAGGGATCTGACTCCTCCATCATTATTGAAGGAGTAGGAAAACGTCAGCGTCTTCTTACTGGAAACAAAGGTTTTGACCAATATTTTGGAATAATGTCTGGGACTTCGACTATCATATATGTTCAGAATCAGACTTACTTTGACCCCTTAGCCTTGATGATTAACTGGTTCACAAATTCAGTCGAAAAAACAGACACTCTTATTCTGGTCACAACATATGCAAATCCCATTGATATTGCACGTTGGTGCGAACGCCGTCTTCCGAATGCTTTTTCCACATTTGTAAAAACAAGTCGGGAAGAGCGTTTTTGGTGGATTGATTTATTCACTTATCGCGGCTTTGGTGAACACGAGCAGGCTAAAATTCACATAGGTTATACTGAGCATTTGAAACAACTCGGAGGGAAACCCGGAATCCTCATAATGCCCCGCAAACCAAATGAACTCCAATCAGTCGAAGGTTTGCCAGCCGCTATTAATAAAATTACAAATCAGATTCATGGAAAGGGCAATATACGTTTGCTGATGGCATATGTGGATGACTTTGTAGACGAAGTAGGTCCCCAAGCCGCTCTCACCTACCTACGACGGTTGATTAATCTCATGCGGAAATTCGGGCATACCCTAATTCTTCATACAACTTGGCGTGGGTCTACACCTGAATTTCACACAAGCTGTGAACGGATGGTGGACCAAGTACTTCGCTGGGGTTATGGTAATGTTCCAGGGCAAAAGCAGCACTCCAAATTCTTACAAATTTTGAAGACAACGGCACCAGATGAAATGGCTACTTATCTTAAGGTTCCCTACCAAATGAAAGATAGAACTCCAACAATATTAAAGCGAACAATCCATCCTAAGACAGATCGTCTGGCTAAGAGCGATTCTAAGACCTGACTTCGATAAGGTGAAGGATTAATTGCTCAGCAGCAGTGTAGGGGTCGATCTGGCGTTTCATAACCTTTTTTATCAATTTTTGAAAAAGTGATTTTTCCTCTGCTTCTACAAAGAGTTTCCTCATAAAACTCTGCTCGACAATGGTTTCTAACTGTGCACTATAACGATGTTCTTGGTTTCTCTGAATTTCCCCGCTCTTGACTAAATAATCATGGTGAGAACTGATGGCTTTGACCAGCTCGTCAACACCTTCATTTGATGTCGCTACAGTTTTTAGAATGGGAGGTTGCCATCCTTGTTCTCGTGTATCAAGGCTTAACGCAGCTTGAAGTTCAGTGAAACGACGATCTGCCCCCTCAAGATCTGCCTTGTTTATGACAAAGATATTACCAATTTCCATAATCCCTGCCTTAATGGTTTGAATGTCATCTCCAAGGCCAGGTACTGTTAGAAGCACTATAGTTTCAGCGAGTTTGATAATTTCCACCTCGGCCTGTCCCGCACCTACTGTTTCTACTAAGATGATTTCTTTGCCTAGGGCATCCAAGATATGAACAACATCATATGTTGCCCAGGCTAAACCACCCAAACTACCCCGCGAACCCATACTCCGAATGAAAACGTCATGATCTGAAGCAAACCGGCTCATACGAATTCGGTCTCCAAGTAAGGCTCCGCCTGTAAAAGGGC
>JABXGU010000587.1 GCA_016550415.1 archaeon
CTTCTTCTGCTTGAATCACTCTACACATATTTTTGGAATTTTTTAGGTGAGGGGTTGAGGGGAAGTTTGAACAGAGGGGGATTGAACTAAAATGGTAAAAATAATTGTACCAATGACGATAAGTAGGGCTACGCCCACACATGTTGTGGAAAAGCCCATGCTACTGATAGCAAATCCACATACAAAAGGCCCAAGTGAATGACCCACATCCATAATTGATGATAGGGTTCCAATTGCTGAACCATATTCCCGTTCTTTACTGAAATCTGAAACCAGAGCTGTAGTCGATGCAGTTGCTATGGCAACTCCCGCTCCAAAACCAAGTGAACCTACACTGATGATCACGAAATTTTGAAAAGATCCGAGGAGTAGAAAAGAACTTGCGCAGATCAATAGGCCAATGACAATGAGAGGTTTTCTCTGCCACTTATCGGATACCATTCCCATAAGGGGCTTAAAAAGAATCATCGCGCTAATTTGACAAGCCATAACAATACCTATGAACATTGGATCCCATTCAAAAGATTCCATTCGTTTAGGCAAAAAGGTTTCAAATGCCCCTATAGCAAAGAATTGCACTGCTTCCATAGAACTAGTTACCAAAATGTTATGATTACGGATTGTACTCCATAAACTAGCCACAGGACTTGTCCTTAGAGAATCAGCTTGGTTTAGTTGGTCTAGGAGCTGGCGAGGTAAGGTCAGTCCTAGGAACAGGGCTAAACCCCCAGAAATACCACAAACTAAGTAGACTACAAAAATTGACCCTATAGAAATTAAAAACCCCGCAAATAGGGGGGCCATTACTCGGCCTATCATGGTCACGGATGAATACAGACTCATTCGACTTGCTCGTTCGAACGGATAGTACGAAGCAATAAGTGATAAGATTACTGGGCCGAAAATAGCAGTCGCTAGCCCGTGAAAGAATCGTACTGGGACGAGTTGCCAAGGTTCTGTCACAAATAGATAAAAAAGGGGAGCAGTAGCAAAAAAGAATAGTGATAGTTGTATCATTTGAATCCGTCCCCAGCGGTCGGCGAATACTCCGGCAGGTGCACTCAAGAGTATGCCAGGAATTGGACCAATTGCCGCGATGATCCCAAGTTGCCATTCTGTTGCGCCCAATTGACCAGCAAAGAGGGGAAGAGTGGGATTTTTTGCCATGGTACTACTAAGAATGGCAATCGTTCCCATGATGCAAATAACATAAAATGAACGCTGAGAAAAGGTAGAATGAACTTGCTTTGACCCCATCGTTAACCATGTCCGTTTTGGTGACCCTGACTAACCTTAACAATTATGTTATACATACTTCACAATTTCTGGTTATCCCTTTCTTAAGTATCAACATTGGTACCATAATGCTTCTGATAGAAGGCTTTTCGTTCTGCTCGGGTCATATTCTTCGTTTCATCCACATATTGTCCCATCAATCTTTTGTATCGGAAGAAGGCTAATAGAGCATCATAGACAACCATCTGTTGTTGAAGGGCAGCATGATCATTTGTAGTGATCAGAGGGACACCAGTGGCGATGGCGTCCAAACCTGCAGCAATCAGATTAGGATCTTCTCCACCTATATCTGCAATTCTAACAACTTTTGCGAGATCTAGTAGAGCGGATTCTGTTAACTTATATTTTTGAATAATTGCATCGAAGGAGCATTCCTTTCCCCTATGGGTTAATTCTACCCCTGGAATATCAAATGGAACTCCTCCGACCGCATTTGCCACTGTCTCTACCTCATTCGCAGGAACAAACAGGAATTCTGCATCCTTATCTACAAATCGTTGAATCAACCAAGGACATGCAACTCTGTCTACATGGACATAATTTCTTGTTACCCAAATCATGAGAATCACTTCCTTCTTGTTATGATTTTCTTGTAGAATTCATTCATTTCAAACTTTTTTGATTTTGTGTTACGCTATTCCCCCAATAGCCAATATTGAATATTAACTTTTGACTCAGTTTGATCATAGAAACTTAAAAAAAGAAGACAAAAAGTTTTTGAAGATTA
>JABXGU010000588.1 GCA_016550415.1 archaeon
CAGGGCGTAATTTCACATGTGCTTCTAGGAAGAAATTATCATCGTTTATTGGTACTTTCAACATTTTAGCAAGATCCTCATTTTCCTCCCGTGCAACGATTCCAGCACTCAACACAACGAGATTAGCATCCACGGAAATAATTCCAAGTTTTGGGTTATTTACAGTTACTAATAAGCATTCATTTTTAGATATAACCTCAGGATAACTTTCCTTCTCGAATTGGATGAAAACAACTCCTGCCTCTCTTGCTTTTCGGTAGTATAATTCTTTGAAACCATAGGTACGAATATCCCTAAACATAATGACTATATTCGCACTAGGGACTGTTTTCTTCATTTGCTAGGCATTTTTTATGGCTTCCGCACAACACACACGACTACAATAGGGATGCTCCTCATTCCTGGATCCAACACATTGAATCATGACTATAGTTTTCTTCTGCTTCAATTGCTCTATATCAGTGTGCAATAATTTCTCAAAACGCGACTGTAGGATCACACGCGGGTCTTCACCAAACATGTACTCCTTAGGTTGATATTCTTTTGCTCCTGTTGCGACAATTACAACCCCATGCTCGAACTCGCTTTCATTCCCATTGGAATTATGCATCACGGTCGTCTTGAAGTTTCCAACATAACCCTCAATATTTTTGATCGTCGCATCCGTGAATATCTGAATTTTGGTGTTGGATTTCACCTTGTGGATTAAATCAGTGAGATATTCCTGGACATTTTTCTCTTCCAACGTGGTAAAAATATTCCTGGCAAAACCACCCAGTTCTTTTTCACGCTCAACTAAGAAAGTATCAAACCCCTGTTCCCCAAAGGCAAGAGCAGCATTCAATCCAGAAACCCCACCTCCAACCACTAACGCCTTTTTAGTCATATTGATTTCTTGACGCTGTAAAGGTACTAGGTTTCGTGCTGCCGCTACTGCCATTCGTACCAGATCCTTTGCCTTCTCTGTAGCCGCTTCAGGCTCATGCATATGTACCCATGAATCTTGGTCACGAATATTGGTCATTTGGAAGAGATAAGGATTCAGCCCAGCCTCCCTAATTGTTTCCTGAAACATTGGCTCGTGAGTACGTGGTGTACAAGAGGCAACGACCACTCGATTTAGCCCATTCTCTAAGATTTTGTCTTTGATAATCTCTTGAGTATCCGCTGAACAGGTGTACAAGTTCTGATCGGCTAATACCACATTTGGTAACTTGCTAGCATACTCTGTTACCGCTGGGACATCAACCACACCTCCAATATTAATCCCACAATGACAAATAAACACACCAACTCGAGGAGGGAGATTAATGACATCTATTTCTTCAGGATATTCTTTTTTAGTGACTAATTGCCCCCTTGCTTTTGATAATAGCACGTTCACCTCACCCGCAGCTGCGCTTGCTTCCGTTACAGTTTCGGGGATGTCTTTTGGGGAAGCAAATGCACCACAGACATAAATACCAGGTTGATTTGTTCCAACAGGAGCAAAATTGCTTGGTGCAACGAAACCATACTTATTTAATTCAATATCCATTATTCGTGCAATTTTTTGGGCCTCATGAGGAGCTTCTAATCCAACTGCTAGTACAACCATATTGAAGATTTCTTCTAATACTTCCCCCCTCACATTTTCATATACAATTTTTAGGTCACAAGTCTTTGGAATCTCTTGAATCGAGGATATCCGACTTTGGATGTAACGAACTCCGTACTCTTCTTTTGCCCGTTCAATGTATTTATCGAAATCTTTTCCGTAAGCCCTAATATCCATATAGAAGATTGTAGGATTCACTTCTTTTTGATGTTCTTTAGCAATCACGGCTTCTTTTGCCGTGTACATACAACAGACGGAAGAACAATATTCCTTCTCAATTGTACAGTCCCTTGATCCTACGCATTGTAAGAATGCCACTTTTTCCGGAATATCTCCATCAGATGGTCTTAGGACTTTCCCTGCATAAGGCCCACTCGCACTTAGGATTCGCTCAAACTCAATACTGGTAATGACATTTTTGAATTTTCCATAACCATATTGTTTCAAAACTGTTGGATTGAATTCATCAAATCCTGGGGCCAGAATCACAGCTCCAACTTTAAGTGTTATCTTTTCATTCCTTTGGTTGTACTCAATGGCATTAGCTTTACACATCCTGAAACAGATGCCACATCCAATGCATTTCTTTTGATTAATTGAAAATACTAATGGTACAGCTTGTGGATATTTAATGGAAGTGGCTTTCACTCTTGCAAGACCCTCATTAAAAAAATCAATGGCTTCTACTGGGCATTTTGTTGCACAGATAGCACAACCAGTACATTTATCTTGATTCACAAAAAGGGCCCGTTTATTAAGAGTGACTTGGAAATTACCTGCCTCTCCCTCGATTTTTTCTATGTCACAATTGATAATTAATTCAATATTCTGCGCACGACCCGCTTCGACTAATTTTGGAGACACAATGCACATTGCGCAATCATTCGTTGGGAAAGTTTTGTCAAGCTGAGCCATCACCCCTCCAATACTCGTAGTGGTTTCAACTAAATAGACTTTAAATCCTGATCCGTTTAAATCCAAAGCAGCTTGTGTTCCCCCAATACCTCCTCCGACAATCAAGACTGCTCCAACACTCATTGAGATATCCCTCCTAATGCTGAAATTTGAGCTAATATCATATCATTTGTGAAATGTTTTATTGTTATTGCTTTCTCAGGGCAACTTGCGGCACAAAGTCCGCATCCCTTACATAAAACATCATTTACACAGGCCTTGCCATCTTCTTCTTTTAGGAAAATAGCATTATAGGAACAGATTTCGTAACAAACACCACAACCCACACAAATTTCTTCATCAACAAATGAGGTACTACCTTCTGCTTCAATTGAGTCTTTTGAGAGATAAATACAAGCTCTTGAAACAGTTGCTAAAGCCTGTGCAATTGAGTTTTCAATAAATTTCGGAGCGTGTGCCATTCCTGCTAGAAATACCCCCTCTGTTGCGAAGTCCACAGGGCGTAATTTCACATGCGCTTCTAGGAAGAATTTATCATCGTTTATTGGTACTTTCAACATCTTAGCAAGATCCTCATTTTCCTCCCATGCAACGA
>JABXGU010000589.1 GCA_016550415.1 archaeon
CGAACTCTTTGGTCGTATTACACCACGCCAAGAAATAGAGCGTCGCCTTGACTATATTCGAGCCATTCCTAGTCGGGAAAGGACCATCGATTTGCTGATTACTGGTCGAAGGTTCGAGTACATCAAAGGAGACCCAGAAACGGATGGAGCACCAGTTCTATTGGTATTAGTTATTGAAGCTACTCATGTTGGTAATTCTCAGGCTACTCTTCGTGGTACTGGTGGTGTCTATGGTTGGAGTAGTCAGCGTCATGCTGTTATCGCTGGTAGCATGTTTCTACAGAATTGTTGGTTGGCAGCTACTGCTCTAGGGTTAGGTGCCTGTGTTTCTAGTGTGCAATTGGACCATTACGATGATGTTCGGGAAATCTCAGAATTGCTTGGGATTCCTCATCCTCATTGGGTTCCTATTATGTGTTTAGCAATTGGCTACCCCAAGCGTCCTCGTGTTCAGGGACCTCCAAGACAAACTCCTGAGAAAATAACATATGTAAATACTTGGGGGAAAAATTGGCGTCCAAAGCGTGGAACTGGGACATAAGCTTGTCAGGATGGATGAATTAATGGATGCACTTAATATGCTTCAGAAATTTGTAGTAACTTGGATGGATCAACTTTGGTGGAGTATGCGTGACCGAGTCGGACCACTTTCCATAATCGAGTGTCTTGTAAATTCTTGGCAAGCCGCTGGACGTGAGATGGGCAAATTGACTCGAAGCAGTGGGTTAAAGCCTGTGGAAGCTACTACTAAGGCTCTCTCAATTTTAGGGCGAGAAGCAACAGTTCAAGATGGCACTGTTCAGGTTACAAAGTGTCCACTCTGGGACCGGATACGGGAAGGGGGTTTAGAATATGGTTATAAATGTGAAGAGTTTACATGTACACCTCTTCTTGCAGGACTGAAGGAGGGTCTAGGGGCTGAAAAAATAATTGTCAAAACTAGCCTACGACTCATATATGTTGAACGTGCACGGTTAGAATACAAGATATCAAAATTGAAGTCAGCAGGTATCAGTGACTCATCTGTGAAATCGCAACTTTCAGAACTTGAAAAGCAATTGAAACAATTGCCAAAGTCTGCATGTATCTTCCATATCAAATAGCTAGCTAATCATTTTTCTTTGAGAATCTGCTGTGCAATTGCAAGAAATTCCTGTTCGCTGATATCCGATTTAAGTTTGCGTAGTTCCGCTTTGCATCTGTCGAAATGTTTGAGGATTTGCCACTTATCTTGAGCAGCATGATGTCTTTTGATTTCCTTTGCGATATCACGTATCTGTTGATTAGTAGCAGTGATGCCATTTTTCTTTAGGAGAAATTCGATGAGATGGCGACCTGCAAACTTGCCCAGGTAGAAGGTTCGTTTGCGTCCCACTAGCTCAGGTGGTATTGGCTCATAGGAAAGAGAATGGGCCAGCTGGGCATGAACATGAATACCTGATCCATGGTGAAATGCGTTCTTTCCCACAATCGCTTTTATGGGTGGAATCGGTATTGCAAACTTGCGCTCGACAAGTTGAGCTAGTTCAAACAATCGTTCAGTTTTGACTCCAGTATTCACATTATAAAGGATTTCAAGTGCCATTACAACTTCTTCAAGGGCAGCGTTGCCAGCTCGTTCACCAAATCCATTCACACAAACATGTGGATAAGTTGCACCCGACTCTATACCTGCAAGAGTGTTAGCTGTGGCTAGTCCGAAATCATTGTGGCAATGGATGCCAAAGGC
>JABXGU010000590.1 GCA_016550415.1 archaeon
CAATTCCTTCTCCGCTATTATAGGTCGAGATATTAACAGGAACAAAGAATTGCCCCCCTTAACAGTGACAGCCATTAGTATGAGTATTGGCTCAATATTTCTTCTCATCGCAGGATTGATTGCGACGCCATTGCCAGTCTTGACGCCCTTTGGCATTGCTATAATTCTCTGGCTTAGTCTTGTTAATACTGCACTAACATTTGTACTTTGGAATCGTGCAATGCAACATTTGCACGCAGTTGAGATAACCATCATAAACAGCACAATGATGGCACAAATAGCAATCCTGGCGCTAGTTTTCCTTCATGAAACACCAACACTAATCGACTGGATTGGTATTGTGCTAGTGATGATATCTGCACTGCTAATCCAAGTCTTTCGGAAGCAAAAAACAAATAGAAAGGCAATTTTGTCCACTACATGATGTGAAACCATTATTTCACATATTTTTCTACTTGAAATTATCTGAAGCATGAGCTAAATGATTGAATTTGATGCCACAACTAACAACCAAAAAGCTTCTTAGCCATGTCCTAAATCTTTTAATCCAAAGAAAATGGATATTATTTAGGCTTTCATAACGGAAAAACCTAGTCGCTCATGGCTCAGAAGATTACCAGCGGGTCTGTAGCAATGAGGATAGAGTCAGATTGGCTTCAGACATTGGTAGAGTACTTCACAACAGTTAGAGACTACTACGAAAACCATTATACTAAGACAGTAGTAGATGAAATGAGCGAACTCTGCAAGGAATTTATTCCCAAAGATAAAAGTATGGCCTTACCCAGCAAATTAGTAGAGGGTGAGCGCCTTTGGCTAGAAAACCTTCTTGAATCAATAAGTGTTGTAGGTCGCACACTGACGAATCTTGAGCATTGGCGTGACTGGTCCACCGCACTTATTTTCGACCTTAAGCTAGCAACTAGTGATATTCCATTACTAGCAAGGGGAGAAAAAACAGCATTCCAAAGGATACAAGCCCAAGGATTAGAGGAGGGGTTTGTACGTTGGATTCTTGGAACTGCCATCACTGATTTCATCGATATTATTGCAGAAACGAAGGAACTGCTCACTCAGATTATGAGCCTTCAATCATTTGGACACCAATTGAATAGTCCATGGCTACTTTTCATATGCAGAGCTTTTGGTCAACTCCAAGAACAAAGACACGAGAAACAACTTGAAGACCTGCAAAAAGCACTCAATGACGCATATTATGCTACTGATCATGATACACGCCTGAGAAATCTTGCAACCTTTTTATACCTCTATACAAAATGGCAACTTGACCTTGCCCCGGAAGGAGTTGAGGTCAATGATCCCCGTTGGATATTGAAGATGATTGAGAATGCAGGCGGACAAGTGGACAGATTAAAAATCCTTACACAACGATTACGAACCCTTCTAAAAACTCGTAACGCAATTTACTACTACTTTGAACAAGCAGAACTCTCTGTTATCCGTATGATGCTTGGCTATGGTGGTAATCCACAGCAATGGTGGCACACCTTCATAACAAGTCCAGCATCCGAGATTCCAAAAATTATACCTAAAAACATCAATCTTAAGGAACTATTGATAGGGGTTTCTCATAGCTTATCGCTCCATGAGGACCTAGAACATCATCTTATTCCTCAATCTCCAGTGTTTATAGCCACTTTCAAGCAAATCGCTGAATTACTGCAAAGCGAAAGTTTCACAAATTACTGTCAAACAATAGAATATCGTATATCGATTTGGGATCAATATAGGACAAGATGGAATCGTCTTTTAACACAACTTCAACGTGAACTACAGCATCAGGAGCAAATAGCTCAAGTGAGAGCGGAATAGTATCCTATTTCGATTCCATTATTATTTTCAAGATAATAATTTGTTGAAATGTGAGAATAAGCACTTTTCTAGGTGGGAGAATATTCCTAAATTGTAGGTGAAATATGCTCTTCGAAAGTGTGACCTGCAAGGGCAACGGCAACCCTTGCCATTCCATATATGCGATATAGAGGAGTCTCAATGTCTCCTGAAATATTGACAGCTTCTTCTATTTTCCCATTTTTTGCCATTTCTTGTACAATTCTTAATTGTTCCACGTCACGGGACTTCTTACGCTTTATAGCTCTAGTTACAGCAATTGCTTCTTCGAATTTGCCCTTACTTGATAAGACTCGTGCAATCTCAGCAAACGCTGCGATTCTAGAACCTTTCACTTCTATTCCATTGGCAATCCGAATTGCACGATCCACATCGCCTAGTCTAGCAAACCCTCTTGCCACTTCTATAAGAGCATCAGGTGGCATATCATAATCCATTCGCTCAGTTACTTTCAAGGCTTGTTCTATATCATGTGCCTCCATTAGTTCCCGTACGACTTTGGCAATAAGAATGGCACGTGCATGTCTATTTTCAATGTTCTCAATAAGAGCTTGGGCTAAGGATGCTTTTCCTTCCTCAACTAGAGCTCCAATAAGTGGAGCTAAAACAACAGTGGTGTGATCCTCACTATCCACTTCATTTAGGAGTTCTAGAGCTCTTGGTAACTCTCGTCTACGAGCTAGAGCGGCGCAGACTTCTCCAAGTCCTTCTGGTCTCCAGCCCTTTTCTTCTATCTTCGTCAATAAAGTGGTTGCTTCATTCATTCGATTGGCTCTAGATAGTGTTACAGTAGCGCTGCTTAGTACTCGTCCAGCTCTATCAGGATCCTTAAGTTCCTTGGCTGTCTCAACGGCGTCTTTTATGCGTCCTGCCAAGGCTAGTATTTCGGCTACTGCCGATAATGATTGTTGACGTCGATATGCATTTTTAATCGAATTTACGACCTCAACAGCCTCTTTGATACGTTCCTGTTCAGCTAGCGCCCGAGCAATTCCATCCAAAAGGCAAGCTCTATCCTCCTCTTCCTCCATTTGTTTTGAAATATCCACTGCGTCTTTCATTGAATTGTTACGCCCAAGGGCTTTTCCAGCAATGGTGAGTGCACGCCATCTTGCATTTCCGGGTCGTACAAGTTTAGCAAGCCGAAGGGCTTCCTGAGGTAAATTCATTGAAGCGTGTGCAATACTTATTTCGGCTTTTGCTAATTCTTGGTCACCTTCATCAAGTATTTGGATGAGCTTTTGAGCTCGTCCAAGAAGGTCTTGAGCCTGTTCTTGTGGCTTAAACCCGGACGAAGAGGTCGCCTGTTCCTTTTCAGACTTACCTTTCTCTGAGGCTTTTTCCACTGTTTTATCCGGATCCTCAGGCACCATCTAAGTTCCTCACAGCAAATTATAGTTCTTTCATTCCAAGATAAAGAAAACTCATGTCATAATCCATATAGAGGTTTGCAAGACATATGTTTTTTCAAGTAGGGAGAAGCTTCGAAACTGATGACCTATAAAACTTTGCCACAATCTCAGTTTGAAAACCAAATGCTATTAGCAGCTACTATGTTTAATTGCCACTTCAGGACAGTTAGTCATGCATGAGCAGCATTCTACACAAGCATCAAAGTTGGGTACTGTAGCTTTTCCATCGACCACTTCAAAACAGTCAGAGGGGCAGACATCCACGCAGACAGCAGCCCCTTTACATTTATCATAGTCGATTTCTATGCTAAAGCCACCTTCTTCATTCTTCCATGTTTTAACAACCATGAAACCTATTCACCCTTTTAATTTGAATTTATGAAATGTCTTACCGTTAAATAGGTATCTAAAAAGCCTTTACCATTTACCGTCCATTTTTCATTATAAAGCACAATTATAAACTATGCTCTTAAGATTTCCAAAAAATCTAGTTGAATATATCATTTGAATTTTAGATACAAGAGAAATGAGCAAGGTTGATTAGGCTTTCAAGTGTTTGGCTTGCTAAATCGTCTGCATTATCACTGGATTTCCAGTAACCATCAGGTCGCTGAAGTGCTTGCAACCTAGCTAGAAGCGCGGATACAACCTCGTTGGCAGCAAGTATTCCTCCCCAGAAAAGGCAGTCCAGGGCCCAGTTCAAATCATTTGTCTCCCAATCACCAAAGGATCCAAGGACACCTAGGGCACTTTGGATTGTGTGGTCATTTTGTCCACGAAGAGGAGCAAGAACTGCAATTGCTAGCCATGTTGTATGGCGGAACCCTTTGAATGCGCCACTTGGCATCCTGTGCTTAAGAAGAAAGTCAGCTGCCTTTGCTACATGGAAGCTTGAACCTTGGCGTAGCCGTGTTAGAGTATCTGCAAGTGCTCCTGTTATCCAAAGCTGGGTATTCAGATCGCCTGGTTTGTCCCAGAATGGTGGGTTAAGAGGTTCTAATTCTGGGTTTTCATCCCAGTAACCTGAATCATTTTGAACAGAATTTACGAATGTCACAGTACGTTCGCATAAGGGAGTATCCATGAGTTTTAGTTCTGCCATGATTTTCATCATAGAAGTGGTAACGCTTAGACAATAGGGATTTCCTAGTTTCTGATTGTATGGGAATCCGCCACTGGGAAGTTGAAATTTCTCTAGGTACTGTTCCACTATGCTTGTGTTGCTACTCTTGCCAAGTATGTAGGCAAGTCTGCTTTTTTGCACATCAGTTCCATGGCTTTGAATAATTTCTATTGCTTTTTGAACATCCACCACGAATTACTTGCCTCCGTCGTTCCTCAAATGCGATTGAAGTGGTTTTCTGTATCAAAGTTGTTTTACGCCTTAAAAAGAGTTAGAGCATACATTAAGCCAATACCGACTAACAGTATGATGAATTGGATAAAGGTGCGTTTTGTTCGTCGTTCCTTATGGAGTTCCGGCATCAAGTCGGTCAAGCTAACATAGATGAAGTTCCCTGCAGCAAAGGGAAGCAAGAGTACCGAAAAACCGACGACCGTTTCACCAAGAATTAAGACTATTATTATTCCGACCATAGCTGTTAGAGCAGAGAGAAAATTGTATAATAGTGCTCGTCGTCGCGAATAGCCTGCTTGAATTAGAACACCAAAATCACCAAATTCTTGTGGAATTTCATGTAATGCTACAGCCAACACAACAGAAAAGCCTAGAATAGGGCTGGCAATGAAACTTGCAGCAATGACAAGACCATCAATGAAGTTATGGACACCATCACCATACAAATTCATGATACCTATACTATGTCGATGAGATGGTACCTCGCACCCTCCAATTTGATGACAATGATGCCATTCCAAGACCGCTTCGAGTAAATATGAGCAAATAATTCCTGTGAGTAACACCATCGTAGCTGTTATTGTTAATCCACCAAATTTCTCTACAGTTTCTGGAAGTAAGTGCCAAATAGCTCCTCCAATCATTCCACCTGCCGCTAGGGCAACTAGAAATTGTGCAATATCGCGAACCTGATTGATGTTAGTGCTAAGTGTTAGGATTCCAGTGAATGAAATCAAACTGATTAAGAGTCCGCAACCCAGTGCCACTAAAATGATGATGGGATCAATCAATTACTTTAACCTCGTCGCATTTACAGTCTGCATGAGTGGGAATCCGTTGACCACCTGGGCAATGTGTAGGATGACCATACTTGGCGCAAATCCTTTGTATCATGGTACATGGAACCTGCATTGCGATGCAGCTCGAAACATGATGAGCAGTATCATGATCCACATGAAGCTCAGACATGAGTAATGTTTCCATTAGCCGTTTATGCCGCAAATACTCATCAACGAGTGCTAGTCCTTTTGCAGTCAGCTGAATTTTCCCGTATGGTTTATACTCAAGTAAGCCTTCCTGACCTAGTCGGTGAATGGCTTCAGTAGCGGTCGATGATGGCAACTGACACATTTGAGCTATTGCACCGGAGCGCGGACCATAACCGAGTGAATCCCAGTGCTTCCAAACTGCATACAAGATTTGTTCACGCATATCCTAGCATTGATTCTCGCTACTTGAAATAAATTTCGGATGGCGAGAATACTTTGTCCGTTTAATATTATTCTCGATTTTTTATTTCCTTGAATAAGGAAATCGAGTGATTTTTTATCAATGCAGTAAAGGCTTTTTCAACTTCATTCTTATGGTAAAGTCTGCTGAATGTAATTGAGACACCGTAACCCTTTTAGGCGAACGTTTATTCTGCTTGCCCAGCGAGTACGAGAGCAACGTTTGCCCTAAACCTTTGGGAACGGTCTTTTCCTAACTCCCTTTCATTAACTATCAAATGTTAAGCTAACAAGCTACAGATGGAGCAGAAAAATAATGGTTCGCGTTAAAAGCCCTGAAGAAATTGCAAAAATGGTGAAGGAGCATCCTATGGAGCTGCGCCGAATCTTCAGCATTACTGCACACATTGATCATGGTAAATCTACTGCCTGTGACTATCTTATGCGACGTGCGGGTCTTTTGAGTGATACATATGCAGGTATTGCTCGTAAGACAGATACAGATGAAGAAGAACAGGAACGGGGCATTACCATTTTCACAAGTGTAGCCCTACTAAATTATCGTTATAACAATAAAGACTATCTTATAGAATTGAATGACACACCAGGGCACATCAGCTTCACTGGCGAAGTTAGTCGTGCACTTCGTGGTAGTGATGGCGCAGTATTGCTTGTGGACGCTCTAGAGGGCGTTATGACGCAAACCGTCACAAATATTCAGCTGGCAGTTGGAAATGAATGGTGTAAGCCAGTTCTTTTCATCAACAAGGTGGACCGGCTTACAAAGGAGCTGAAGTTGAAACCAGATGCAATTATTGAACGCTTTACACAGATCATCAAGGAAGTGAATGAACAAATAGATGCTGTAGCTCCAAAGCCCTTCAAGAAAACATGGCAAGTGAATGCAGCTGATGGTCGAGTAGTTTTTGGTTCAGCAAAGGACGGATGGGCCTTCACAATTCCCATGTTAAAGGAAAAGGGAGTTCCAAATGCAAAATTCATTATAGAGAAGTATGAGGAAGCACTCAAGGGCGATTCTGA
>JABXGU010000591.1 GCA_016550415.1 archaeon
AAAATGGGGATTATCAATAGCGTCATGTGGGCGAGGATAATATAAACGATTGCTGTTCCGAGTGTGAGTTTCGGAGACCGACTATGTTTTCGGACATACAGGAGGGCGAATGCCCACACAATCATCAGTATTCCAAAAAATACTGAGCTAACAATCACTAGGTTATTGAAAATCGGGGAAAGTGGTCCAGGTCCCCAATACCCATATGGAGGCGTTTCGACGATTACCTGTCCAGAATATATAAGAGATTCAGCAATAATTCCCCACCAGGGGGTAAGAATGGTGAAGAGCGAGATGTAAAGGCTCCATCGGAAGTTAAAATAGGGTCTCATTTCGTTCCAAGCAAACGCACTCAAAGCGATTCCTACAGCAACCAATACTGCTCCAACACTTCTTGGAATAAACACGGCTAGATTAAGTGGACTATATGGATGGTAGTTAAGCGAAAACACCCATTGTGCATGAATAAAAACAGCAACAAGAATCATCCCAAATAAGCCAATTAGAAAATTGCGACGACTTGAGGTTGTGACTGGACCCAGTGGTGTGGGGAGCCGATCTTCTTGGGTGGTTTCAATTTGCGTGGGTGGCCGAAACCGTCCGGCATCCAAGCAAGGCTGACAGTACGCAATTCCAGTTATTGTAATTCGACAGTTTGCACATAATGCATTACCACAAGATCGACACACCGCAATTGCGTCTTGGTCTTGATGAACCGCACACTTCACCCAGACTCCACTCCAGCCTCAGAATTGTAACAAATGAGATAAAACTATTTGGTTTGCGGAAACCCAAAAGATGTATTCCGTTTCTGTGAGAACAAATCCTTAACCCCGTTAAGAAAAGCGTAGCATTTTTGAACCCCACATCCTCACTCGCCCAGCAGAGGTTATCATTTATGGAATCAACTGGTATTCCCCTAATTGGAGATAAAGCTCCAAGTTTTGAAGTACAAACCACCCTTGGTAAAATTAAATTCCCCGACGATTACAAGGGTAAATGGATTGTCCTCTTCAGCCACCCTGCCGATTTCACACCGGTCTGCACAACTGAGTTTTATGCATTTACAAAACGATTCAAGGAATTTGAACATCTAAACACACAACTCGTTGGACTCAGCGTTGACAGCGTCTACTCCCACATCAAATGGGTTGAATGGATTAAAGAAAATCTCGGCAGCGAAGTTGAATTCCCTGTTATCGCAGATGATACCGGGAAAATCGCACGACTCATGGGCATGATCCACCCCAAGAAAAGTCAAGCAACAGTCCGCGCAGTGTTCTTCATCGATCCACGAGGTATTATTCGCGCCATTATCTACTATCCTCCCGAATTAGGTCGAAACTTTGATGAAATCGTTCGAGTCATCAAAGCCTTCCAAGTCGCTGACGAAAAGAAAGTCGCCATGCCTGCCAACTGGCCCGAAAATGAACTCATCAAAGACCGGGTCATCGTACCTCCTGCCTCAGATGTCAAGGCTGCTGAACAACGTCTAGCAGATAAAGAACTACAATGCTACGATTGGTGGTTCTGCCATAAAGATAAAAACTAGGCAAAGTGTACTACACATAATTCCACAAAAGTGGATGTCCCTTCAAATAAAAAGAGCTCCTAAACCTTGTAGGGGCTCTAAATTATATTTTTTGATTAGACCCCTTTCTTGCGATCGGTATGGTTATTCATTCTCCTTTTTTTCTTCCTTATGTATG
>JABXGU010000592.1 GCA_016550415.1 archaeon
AGGCACAAAAATAAAGGCAGATAAGAGGCTTGCTAGACAGAGAATGGCAAATCCAAAGTAAGACAACCAGAATAGTGCATTCAAAAGGAAGAGGATACCTGTGAAGATTGCATATTGTTGCTTGTAAAGCGTTTTGTTTTTAGTACTATAAATGGTGAATCCCCAGAGGAGAAATGTAAGCATGAGTACAAAAATTGCCCAACTATACAATTGGGCACCAACAAGAAGATTTGCTGCAAGGAGCATGTGACCAGCACATTGGAGTCCCCACGCAATTGACCCAACTATAGTTGATAACCAGCCCCATGATACTCCCAACTCAAATTGGAATGCAAGAAAGCCAAGACTGAAGAATATGCCTCCTAATCCTGCTAAAATGCCTAAGAAACCCATGATGATTGAAGCACCCTGTGGTCCAACAAGGGCATCTGAAAAATGGTACACAATGAAATAGATAAAGCCATACAGGGAGAGGAGGAGGCTTCCAAGAAAGCCGAAATTTGCCCATCTAGTCTCCATATGATCACCGATTTGCTACTCTCTTACATATGTTTCCTTTAGCCTTTTCTATTCAATAACGAAACTGGACTACACTTCATTTCATACAAGCTGGCTATTTGCAGATTGTTATTATCCAAAATATGTGTGTTCACTAGAGATCAGCTTCCCCAATGATTTCTCCGAAGGGACACATAAGATCAAGTTTGAAGTATAAACCCGCAACGATATTCTCGAGTTTAAAGAGTTTGCCCAATGGTTCATCATCAGTATTTCCAAAGGTTAGTTTGCCTGTACCACCCTTTCCTTCATGGATGGTTGTTTCGAGTTTAGCAGCAGTAATTTGTTTCAAATCATAGGTTTTGCCATCAATAGAAGGAATTAATTTCAGATTTATGGCAGCCCCAGTATCAATCCATTCACCTGGTCCTTCTAGGTCAACATCAAGAGTGAGAAGAGGGACTTTATTCCGAATTACATGGGCTGTTATGTGATCCTTTTTCTGTTTCCATTCAAACTTAGCAGGTTTGGCAGGGAATCCCCATATTTCCCTATGTGCAGCAACAGAAGTATCATTATCAATATACATTGAGACACAGAAGACTCCATAATGTTCTTTGTAAGTGCATTGGAGAACGAGTGCTGCTTCCCATATTTCAGGGGCTAGAACACTGTTTCTAAATCTGGCAATATAAGCGCCACCCAGCAATCCGGGTTGGAGCGGCTGTGGAAGTAATTTTCGTATGCAGTCACTGGTTGGAGTGAAAACAACTTGAAGCATCTCTGAATCAGTGTAACGGAGAGGCCCTCGAAACCACGGAGTATGAATGGGCATAGTCAATTGCTTTGACATAACTCCACACATCTCTAATATTTTGTGAGATGAAATGTATCAATGCAGTATTAATGTTCTACCTTATATTTCTACATCGCCATAACCCGAAGCCTTTTAGACATCATATAATTGAAAAATTACTGACATACTATGCGCAAAATCGATGTCTGTGCCATTCTAATCCTCATTATAGTCGCGGTGACTATTACCTTATTCCTACTCATTGCTGGTGGACCAGAGATAATGCCCTTTGCCTTGGGTTTTGGCGCTCTTTTCATTGTCTTCATTATTGCATCGATTTTCAGTGGACACTATAGAACCTCAGAAACACCCCGATGAAATGAAAAGGCATAATCATTTCAAAAATGTCGATTTTTAAGCTACATAATCGTTACAAAAATAGAACAAATTCTTTACTCTTTGAAGTACGATATGAAGCTTAAATTTTGACGGTGAGATTAATCACTACGGTGCTGGAAGTATTAAAGTTAAGGCAATGTCGAAGGCAAATCCCAAGATATAATCGAGTATGACAATTACAATAAAGGCTATGGCTACAATCAATAGACCTTTCATGAAGAGACAATCGAAGAAATGTTGAACTAGAATCATCCATGCAATGAATGTGGCTAACAACCCGACAAGTTGCCATGCAAGCAAAACTACTTGATTCAAAGTTACACCTGCAAAAAAGTAGGCGAGCCCATATTCAATCCCAGCATCGATGCCAAGTTGGAGTAACAAACCAATAAACGCCACAAAAAAGGCATCAGTACCCTTAGCCTCCACTCCAGTCATCATGCGTCCAGCCCCATAGAAGGCAAAGGTTGCTACAATAACCTCGACTAGGAAGCTCAACACATCTGTAATAAGAGAAGCTGTAAGAATCTGAAAGAACATTGCGGCACACTCCATAAAACCGAATTACGCTATCTTACCTATCTATCTCCCTAAATAGCTTAGCCTCTATATATAGAATAATTTGCTATGCTAAATTATATATCAGAGAAAGCAACAACCTAACCACCAAAAGAACTTTTCCCGAATATTTCAATAAAAACCTGGAGGTCCAGCTAAAATGAGTACTGAACCAGCACCGAAAACATATGATATTCCCATCGCCAATGTAACTGGCATAGTCCTAATATGGTATGTAATAACAGTCGTTGTTTCCCGTACTATCACTATGATAATCTCACCTGGAATAGGTGTCGCCAGTGGCTTCTATCATTACCACCATCTGCTCTATGGCCTAATATTGATGTCACTTGGTGGTTTCTTTGGTCTATACTGGGAAACAAAGAGGGCAAAACTAGTAGGTTCATGGTTTCTAGGTTTAGGTCTTGGTCTTGCCATAGACGAGGTTGGGCTGGTCCTACT
>JABXGU010000061.1 GCA_016550415.1 archaeon
TACGCCAGATTCTCCTCCGATTCCAGGTCCTGGAGATAAAGGGGTCATTGATATCCTTTGGTATAATGCTAGTAGTGGCAGTCAGACAACATGGGCTCTTGCGTCATCAATAGTTGATATCTACATTACCTTGAAGGGACCATTTTCAAGTGGTTATGAATTACTCTTTGAACTCAGGGAAAACGTGATAAGTGGACTTGATGTCGTTTGGGATCAAGCTTCGTACACCTTTTCTTCGAATTTAGGACAAAATGACACACTCACACTTATCTGGAACGATGTTTCGTTGGATCCCAGTCCCACCTATGGTTATGGCGAAGGAACCCTGCAAGTTGACAAGTATTTCATAAATGCATACAGATGGGAATTCACCGGACTCATCTGGCAATGGGTTCAATTCCATGAGGGCTCACATGATGAAGGACGATTCCTCTGGATGTGGGGTAGTATTCATTTCACACATACACAATGGCTCAATTCAACAGGTGAATGGATTTTCACAGCTAAAAAGAATTGGCAAGTGACACCCTACCACTATTTCGAGATTATAACTGGAGCAGTTGCTGAAATCGATCTATTCTTTAGGCTTCGTTATGATGTTGTATGGTGGTTCGATGAGAATGTGCCTGGAGGTACAGGTTCCTTCACACTTTCTGGGGTTTGGTTACCAGGTAACTATGTAGTTTATTGGCCTAGCCCGTTTACCATTCCTTCTGATAGAACATTTGGACGTGGATTCGGAGATACTCGTGGCATGTTCGATGAAGTGTGGAAGGATGCTTTGGAAATAGGATTGCAGCTATATCATGGTGGAAGTGCAGGATACGAGTTATTTCTTGTTGATGATATACCCAATCAAGCACCTGCTGTTTCAATCATCTATCCTGCTGATGGTCAGGTTATCGAGAGTAGTTCAGCTAGTGCATATTGTACAATTGATGATCCTAACTCTGGCTACGATGTTAATCAAGTTACGTTATACCTGAATGGTGTACCTACGGATATCACATCTAATTACTCAGCTATAAATCGAGATGCAGAATTTACCATCATTATTCCGGGCGGCTTCTCTGGTTTCTTGAATATGACAGTTGAGGCTACAGATGGTAAGGGGCTAAAGGGTTCAGATACTGTTTTTCTTCTAGTTAAGTTGCCAACAAGTGTCTTCCCGATAGGCTATGAGACTGATGAACTCGACATCTCAGGAAGTCTATTAAGTTACGATTTTGAATGGGCTGAACCTCTTTCATGGTCTCCAGATGAGAACTGGAATTTCACTATCACACCATGGGTTCAATTTGGGTTCGACTTTGGATCATCTGTTCACATTCTTTATGGACTTCCAGATTCAGTAGACGCAGGAGAAGAATTTACTGCTTTATTCAAAGTTACTGATTTGTTCTTAACATTGAATTTAACATTTCAGCTAGGCTTTGACTTTTACTTCCGTGCTGAAGGAAACTACACCTATGGAGGATCGATGCTGTTTCTAAACGAAGTCTATTCTGGTAGTATACCTATCGAGCTTGGTGTGGATACATTTGATTTACGATATGACATTCCACAAATTGCTCCATTTATGCAGAGTCTTACCCATTTTGCTGTTCGCATTTTCGATATTATCCCTTTCCCAATTGATTGGCTTATTGACCTAGAAGTTTCCGTTGATATTGTACCTATTCTGAAACTCATGAACAGCCTTGTTTGCGACCTTACCGGTTCTAACGTACAAGTTGCACTTTCTCAATTATCTTGGTTTGGAAATGACATGCTTGCTGTTAATTGCACAGCTGATTCGAGCCTTATTGGCAGTGACAATATTCAGCTGACTCTGAGTAATTTTGTCTTACAAAATCGAGTTGGGATGAGTCTTGGCGCAGAGTTGTTATTGACTGGTATTGTTCTTGGAAGGAGTCTTCCTGCTATTAATGTCAACGAATGGATGTATCAGCACCTTGGTATAGTCATTCCAACTTTAGATGTATGGCTTCTACCAGTGAATTATCCATTACTAGGTAGCGCAAGCCTGCAGGTTCCAGTTTCCGACAAGATAGTGAAAATCGATGTAACAGGAATTTCTGCTACTGAAACACAAATTCAAGTGACAATATTCCTACATGATGATGCGGGAAGCGGAATAACTGGTGCTATCGTTAGTGGTTTAATCGGATCCACTCCTTATACTGCATCTGAACTAGGAAGTGGACAGTACCGATTTACTTTGCCATATTCTCCAAGTTCCTTTGACTTCGCTATTTCAGCATCTAAGACCGGACACATAGTGACTCCATCAACTATTACCCTCTTTATTGATCCTATGACTGTTGATGAAAGTCCTCCACAAATAACAGACACATCTCATAGTCCTGAGGCACCTGAAGAAGGCCAATTGGTGACAGTTACAACAATCATTATAGATAGTCTCACAGGTGTGAAGAATGCCTCACTCTACTACTCTGTTGACTCAGGACCTTGGACTCGTGTAACAATGAGTCACACTGGAAATATGTATAGCGCAACTATTCCTGCTCAAATAGCTGAAGTCGAGGTTCGATACTATATTGAAACATTTGATAATGCAGGTCACCGGCGTACTTCCTCCGAATATAGTTACACAACTGAGGCTGCTTCAACCACAGAGCCAACAACAACTGAACCCCCAACTACTGAACCTACGACTCCACAACAACCTGGTATTCCTGGGTTCCCAATTGCCGCTATCACTCTTGGTCTGGTAGCAGCGCTTGGCATTGGAATTGTATCGCACCGTCGACGAAGGAAGCGCTAAAGCTTCCTTCATTCCCTTTTTCTCGGCTTTATTTTTAGTGAGTGTTATTGTATAAATAGTGCTAGATGCAAGAATTAGTTGTTGGAGGAATTTGGTTGAGTTCTAGTAATGGTCGAGTTGGTTTTTATTGTTTGTTAGTATCTGCTATTGTTTGGCTTATTTTGGTTACTTCGTTTATGATTGTTTACGTACCTAGCATTATGTTTCTGTATCCATTTGCTGTTATTGTGATAGCAAGTATTATTTCTTGGGCAATTCTTGGTATTCCAGCTTTTGTTTGTATTGGAGTTGGAGTTTGGTTGCGGCGTCGGCGTGAACGAGCGCCAATGGCTCCTATTATACCGCCACGACCGGTGGCTTCACGACCTGTGCCTGAAGTGCAGCCAGTGGTTCGTGAGAGGGAAATTCGCGAAGTAGTATTAGTTGTCTGCCCATATTGCGGCACAAAGAATCAGCAAGGAACTACTCATTGTTCAAAATGTGGTGCCAGTATCTAGGAGTATATGGAGCAGGGTGCTGGGGTTATTCATCGTTGCTTCTAGAAATTGATAGTCTTTTTGGGGAGGTTCTTGCCTCCCTTTTTTGTTCTCTTAGATGAGAGAGTCTGAGTGTTTTCTTGCGTAGGAGTTTATGTTTTGAGTTTTAGGTGAGTTTGTGTCATTTTGTTCTTGTCAGTATTGTTCGAGGAGTTTGTAGAGTTTCGATGCTGTTCTAGTTCCTAGGACGATGAATATTCCACCCAGAAAGATGAAGAGAATGTTGTAAATGGAGTATATGGGGGTGATACACGGTAGGACGGGGGTTTTGATTTCGGCTCTTACAATTAGAGATATGTTGGCATCTGTGGTTTCTCGTAGTATGAGTAGGGTGTAGTTGTAATAGTCTAGCCATAGTGTCACCTCAAGATGAGTATCTATTGAATAATTGAAAAAATTCGGAATATACGCATGAATTGTTCCATTCTGATCTTGGATTTGAATAGTATAGACGTTGTTTAGTTGATTTTCTAATTGAATGTAGTTGCAGAATCCAATATTGGTCGTAATGTTGGGATTGGTTGTTGTGAGTAATCCAGAAATTCGGTCATGGAAAATAATTTCATCATTATCTGGACAACTTGTAGGAAATGGTACTAAGATTCCGACACTAAACAACAGGGGTCCCATGACGAAGAAGAAAATCGTCAAGAGTAATAGCCTACGCCACGATTGATGAAATTCTTTCATTGCAACCATTTCCAAACCTCCAATACATAACTTTCTCTTCTCATCTTTTATTCATTTTCAAAGCGGAAAAA
>JABXGU010000593.1 GCA_016550415.1 archaeon
GACCTGTCTTTTTCCAACCAGTTCTATGCGATGTTGTACTTGAAAGAGCATCATAAAGAGCTGTCTAACGAAGTCTATGTGCTTCCTCGGGAAATTGATCACACCATTGCTAAATTGAAACTCGAGTCTATGGGTATTAGTATCGACCAACTGACTCCCGAACAACAACGCTACCATCAAGCGTATGCAGAGGGTACCTAGCTGATCAATCCTGCCTAACGCGAGCACTTTTCAGTGAGAACCAAGCGTAATTTAACCCCTCAACATGAACTGAAGGTGGATTCGGTTTGTCAGATGAAAAACCTTTCATGCTAGCTAAACTAACCTGGGAAGAAGCCAAAGTCCTCTTTGAAGAAACAGACATCGCCATCATTCCCGTCGGTTCCCAAGAACAACACGGTCCGGCACTCCCGCTCGATAATGATGCCTTTCAAGCTCAAGAATTTGCCTACCTTGTTGCAGATACGCTTTGGCCAAAAATTAAAACTGCTGTTGCCCCGCTTATCTCGTATGGTGTCTCGCCGCATCATATGCCCTTTTCTGGCACCGTCACCCTCCGGCATGAAACTTTCATCGACCTCATTGTGGATGTGGGCAAAAGTCTTGCACATCACGGCGCAAAAAAAATCATCGTTATGAACAGCCATGGGGGCAACACCGCCGCCCTGTCAATTGCTCTTCGCAAACTCCATGATGAGGAAGGTTTGTGGTGTGTGGGTATCGAATGGTGGAAAATCACCGGCGATTTAGTAAAAGAAACCTTTGACCCGCCACATTTTCATGCAGATGAGATGGAAACATCCGTAGCATGGGCTTTGGGTCAACGTGTGTTGGAAGACAAGCGAGTTGATGAGCCGGGACGTGAACCAATTCCAGGTTTTACGAAAGCCACCATGTTTCCCCCGCAACCTAACATTATGCCCATTTGGGATACTACCGATTTCACTGATTCAGGAACCATCGGACATGCCACCCGGGCTAGCTCCGAGAAAGGCCAAAAAATCGTCGATGAAGCCATAAAGCGGATTGTCACTTTTATAGAGAAGGTTGTAGAAACCGTGGAATGAGTTGGCCCTTAGATAATTTCTTGGGTTGGAGCGGGGGAACTAAGATCTTTAGTTCGAATGCCCCAAATGCCAGCGATGATTCCAAAAATTGGAGCTAAGAATCCAATGATTAACGTAACCAAACTTCGTGTATATACATAAGTAAGTGTGGTCCCCACAAAACTCGAAAGGAGCCCAATAATGGAAATTACTAGAATCACTGCACCACCGATTCGTCGATTGATAAAGTACACAACTGCTGCACCGATTAGCAGTATTATCGAAAAAGCCACATACCAGCCGACTAGGCTTGAAATCATTTGGCCGATTAACATGGAAATAAGAGAGTAGGGGTCGAGAGGGTTAATGGCAGTAGTAACTTGTGGGAGGATAATCAGTAGTTGGTAAATTTGGAAGAGGTTGAACAGACAGGCAACTAAAACAAGTGCGGGTTCACGCAGTGGGCGTTCAGGATTCCCCTTTACAAGTTCACTGATGGGGGTCGTTTTTTCAGAAAACAGACTTTCCACCTCAATAGGAGTTAACGAGCCCTACGAAGTTTTTGAGAGTATCACACCTTAAAGCTTTTATGTGCTGACTTAGAAGAAGGCGAGACGCAGGGATTCGGTGTGTATCGGTACGCTGTACGTCGAACAACACGCAATAAGAAACTATTCCTTGCGATATTAGTCGGCGTCACTATAGCTACCTCCATGTTTGCTGCAGCAAATATCGGTGCCAATTCCCTTGTGAGTGCGATGCTTGAGGATCTTTTGGATGGCGTCGCAGTAGATATGATTTGGCGGAGTTGGAGTTGGGGAACAGTTCCATCGAGCTCTACTTTCTTTGATATTCGGCAACAAATTGAATATGTTGAAAATGTTCAACAAACAGAAACCATGATACGGCATATGAATGATACTGGTGGTGGACTTGATGACACCCAATATCTTCTGACCTGTGGCATACAGAAAAATTCCTCAATATTTGATGGCATAACTTTGACTGCAGGAAACCTAACATTAGGCACAAATGAAACCCTCATCGCTGCAAGTCCATCACTCATTAGTGAGTTTCCCATTGGCAGCAACTATTCGATAAGGATCCACATCTTTACTGAATCTTATGACGATATCTTGGTAAATAGTACTCTCAAAGTCGTTGGGCACGTTGAACTGAATACTTCTGCGTGGGAGACCCTCGCCGCAGAGGTTAATATCCCCTTTTTCTATTGGGGCTATGATATCGAAAATTGGGTTCAACAACATATTTCATTCTTCATCACCGATGTTGAAACCACGTTCTTACCAATATATGATTGGGCATCAAATCAATCAGATGCTAGAGCATTTCAACTAGATTCATTCACGCTAATCTCTATTAATCGGGCAGCAATCATCAATCCCTATAACGTTCAGCTCTCTATGCAAAACCTAATGCAACTGGGCTTTGAAATTCAAAACCGCTTGTATTATGCATATGACGGATATCTTGTTAACAATCTCTATAATGCCCTTGGAATCTTTTCTACCATTTCAGAAGGATTTCGGGCAACCTTCCTTCAAGTTTCAATACCTGTATTTTTCATCGCCTTGTACATGGGTATTACTTTGAATGACGTATCCTATTCTATCCGTCGCCGTGAAGTGGGTCTATTACTTACAAAGGGCGTGACACGCAGTACCATAACAAGCTTATTCGTATTGGAAGCAATAATCACTGGAATTCTTGCCAGCATTTTTGGCAGTCTCATTGCTATTGGGATCCTTCCCTTTTTCATCCCGGCAATTACATGGACAACTATCTTCATAACCGGAATTGGAATCGATACAATCTTCTTGACGTTTCTAATTGGCGTTCTTATCGCTGTATTTGCTTCCTATCTCCCAGCCAGAAAGGCCGCGAAGATACCGACAACCGAGGCAATCCGGGAGTACACTTTGACAGGTGAACCAACTGGATATCCAAGAATGCTTGCCTGGACCGCCCTAATTCTGGGAAGCTACAAACTCATCATCTGGCTCCTAGGAATCAACGTAACTGAAATGGCTGTGAACTTCGTTTTCACCAATCCAATTCTCGGTTCAATAGCACTTTATTGGGCAGTCTTTGACGCCGTTATTTCATTCTGGGCCCCCTTGCTCTTTCTTTGGGGACTTGTCACTATAATCGTTAAGGGTTGGAAAGGTTTCTACCATTATTCTGAGCGTTTCATCGGAAAGATCATGGGTGAGTTAGGAGGACTAGCCTCACACAACATTTCAAGACGTCCAGGCCGAACCGTGGCAATTATCTTCATCACGGCACTAATAGTTGGCTACTCCGTGCAAACAATTGGAATCTTGGGCAGTAGCCAGGATCTAGCAATAAGAAATGCCTATACTTCTGTTGGTTCAGATATCAAAGTCCTTGTCAGTCACCCCGAGAATGTCACCGACCTA
>JABXGU010000062.1 GCA_016550415.1 archaeon
CAGGTGAATGGCGTGGATTACCCCCTACTGGCAAGAAGATATCATCACCGGGTGTTGACATGTATCGCATAGTTAATGGCAAAATTACAGAGTATCGAAACGTCAATGACCAACTGGGTTTCCTCAAGCAGATAGGTATTATCGAATACACTAAACAAGGAAAGAAACTCTTTCAAGAAGTCGCGAAGTAACACACTTAGCTAAAAATTCCTCAATAAAGTTGCTCATTTAAAAAAACTGAAATTGGTGGTACGACCGACCCTTTTTACTCACAAATCCAAGCCTTACTCAATTTTTTTAAAAAAAATAACCAAAGTGCAAATTTACTAATAAAATCGAAGATTTATAGGGCTCACGATAATAGTGTGGACACAATCCCTCCCTTGAGGATGAATTGGAGAAAACAAGGAGATATTAAAATTGTTGGTAAAACAAAGAAGATTGACAACTCTTCTCGTTGCCATCGCTCTTCTGTTGATGTTATCTTTACAACTTCCATTACAAGACCCGGTTAAAGCAACAGAACTCATCACAGACAATTTCAATGACATGAACTATGATGGCTGGGGCACTTTTGGAATACTGTACAATCGAACGGATAACAAGTATTATGATGCGGGTGTCGGTAATTTTACTGCTGCGGATCAAACATTGAGGGTCAACGGATCAGAAACCACTTGGGATCTGCAGTACATGAATGGGGCTTACCTTAATCACTCAGTGAATTATGGCACCTGGAGCTTCGATCTGTTTATAGTCGACACTCCTGGTGCTGAATGCGTTGTTCACTTAATTTCTGATCACTATAATCCCGCAACGCAATATTCAACAATTCCAGGTCCAGGTCGGAATTACAGTTACCTCTTTGTGATGATCACACATGATATAGACATAAGTTATTACCAGCAGCCAACGATTGACTTCTGGAGAATTGATGGGACTGGACATACCAGTCTTGGAAGGTATGATGTTGGACCACCTTCGTATTCATGGAACAATTGCTGGACCCACTTCGATGTGACACGAAATTCCACCGGGTATTTCAATGTATATATCAACGGAACTCTCCGCATGTCACGACAGGACAACATTTCTATCCCATCAGGTTACTTCATCTTTGCAGGTCTAACTGGTCAGGCCATAGATAATGTGGCAATATATGACTACATTGTGCCTCCACCTCCGCCCACTGAAATATATGAAATCATCTCACTACTGGACTTCACGCTGCCCTTGATTGCTGTCAGTGCCATCGAGCTCATCGGTATCATCGTCCTTATCATCCTCTACTTCCGGCGACGACCGTAATCAGGTGCTTGTAAGGCACTCGCCCTACGCCTCTCATTTTTTAGGAGGAATAGTATTTTCAGCGCGCAGCGTGTCATGAGATAGCTCATATGATGTTGTATCAGGCTACTGAAACCAACAGGTGATTACCTGTACAACCTCTCGGATGAGGATGCTGGATGCTTGTGTGGTAAGGAGTCGGGTGTGTTATTTTGGTAAGTTAATTGCCGTGTTGGCTGGACGACCACGTTTCAAATCGTGGGTTGTTTAGGATTCATTAAAGACTTTTATTAGAAATAGCGAATTTTTAAGGTTTTAAGGAGAAATGTGTGAATCCATTCCTTCTTTGGTGGAAGGGTGGATGCGAAAGTTCAGGAGAGTACGAATTTGATTGTAAAACAGAGAAAGTTGAGTGCTCCGCTGGTTGCAATAGCTGTGCTCTGGTTGGTGTCGATGTTATTGCCGTTCCCGGACGCAGTGCGGGCGACGACAGTGATTGCGGATAATTTCAATGACATGGACTATGCAGGGTGGAATACCTACGGAACATTTCTTAATAAAACAGCATTTATGGAGTATTTTCCTGGTGGTGTTGGTAATTTTTCTGCTGCTGATCAAACATTGAAGGCCATTGGACCCTCAGACAATGATACCTTTCACTACTTGAGTATGGCATACAAAAATAGCTCAATTTGTTATGGCACATGGAGCTTCGATGTGTTTGTATTCAACAATACACTGGGTTGGTGTTTCGTTCAATTAATTGGCGATCACTATAATCCCAAAGAAGCTTGGTCCAATATTCCGGGCCCATACAAGAATTACAGTTACGAAATTTGGATATACACGCGTAATCTAGGATCGCACTATTATAGACCTACGGTTACCCTTGAACGATGCTATGACGGTACTTACTCTCTTGAGGGTGAATATGGGGTTTTACCGGCTACGGCTACTTGGACAAATTGCTGGACCCACTTCGATGTGACACGAAATTCCACCGGGTATTTCAACATCTATGTCAATGGAACTCTCTGCATATCAGTTCAAGACACTGTCTTTCCCATATCTGGTTACTTCGCTTTTCAAGCTCAGAGTGGTTGGGCCATTGATAATGTGGCAATATATGATTACATCGTTCCACATCCGCCTCCCGAAACAATCATACTGCTCCCACCACCTAACCTAACAACACTCATGACAGCAATCGTCACCATCGAACTGATCATCATAATTGTCTTAGTCATCCTCTACCTCAGACGACGCTCATAAGCAAGTGCTTGTAGGGTAAACGCCCTATCCCCCTTCCTTTTTTCAAAATAAGGTGAATATTTCCTAGGAGTTTATTTATTTTATTCGTTTTTCTATTATGTTAAATTGTGAGTGTAAAAGATTTAATACTCACAAAATGTGAGTAAATATAATATGCCAGTTCCAACTCATGCCTTTCAACACGAGCTCATTGAAGCCGTGAAACGAGTTACACCAAGCGTGGTTAGTGTAAGTACACTTGCATTAATGCGGAACTACTATCGCGTCCATCCTATTGGTGGTATGGGCTCAGGTGTAGTCATCGATGACCGGAACCACATCGTCACAAACCGCCATGTAATCGATAAAGCTCAACGTATTTCTATCGCTGATGCAAGTGGTGACCGTTATCAAGCTACCCTCTTAGGTAGTGATCAGCTTGTTGATATTGCTGTGCTCCAAGTTGAGAATGGGGGGCTTATTCCTGCAAAGTTAGGAAACTCTGATGAACTTGAAGTGGGTCAATTAGCTATTGCGGTGGGAAATCCGTATGGTTTTATTCTTGGTGGTCCGACGGTTACCACGGGTGTGGTTAGTGCGGTAA
>JABXGU010000594.1 GCA_016550415.1 archaeon
AAAAACGGTTGAAAGGAAACCAATTCGAGCTTATCGGGGAACAAAGCTTCATTGTAAGAACTGGCAAATTGAAGCTATTCTTCGCATGCTCCAAAACAACCTAGACCCAGATGTAGCAAAGGACTGGCAGAACCTCATAGTATATGGTGGCACCGGTCAAGCCGCTCGAAATTGGGAGTGCTTTGACAAGATTGTGGAAACAGTGTTGGCATTGGAGCCTGATGAAACCATGCTAATCCAATCGGGTAAGCCAGTGGCTGTTTTTAAGACACACACTGATGTGCCTCGTACTATCATTGCTAACTCTCTTATCGTACCACATTGGGCAACTGAAGAGAACTTCCATGAACTCTACAAGAAAGGCTTGACAATGTTTGGTCAGATGACAGCAGGTTCGTGGATATACATAGCATCTCAAGGTATTTTGCAAGGAACCTATGAGACATTTGCAGCTGTTGCAGACCGCTATTTCAATGGTACCCTTAAAGGTAGACTCTCCTTAACGGCAGGCGTTGGCGCTATGGGTGGAGCTCAACCACTAGCGGTAACATTCAATGAGGGTGTAATCATTGCTGTTGATGTGGATGAGGCTGCCATCGATAAGCGTATCCGTGCAGGCTACTGTGAACTAAAAACGGACAGCCTTGATGAAGCACTCCAACTGGCTAACGAGGCTGTGAAACAGAAAATCCCCCGATCAATTGCACTCATCGGAAATGCAGCTGAAACACACCCAGAAATTGTCCGACGAGGCATAAAGGTTGATGTGGTAACTGACCAGACAGCAGCACATGATCCACTGACTGGATACTACCCAGCAGGATATAATAAGGAAAAGGCAGACAAATTACGTGATGAAAAACCAAAGGAATATATCCGCAAAGCAAAGGAGTCAATGATGCGTCATGTGGACGCAATCCTGAAGCTACAAGAAAAAGGCACAGTTGCATTCGATTACGGGAACAATCTACGTCAACACACCCTCGAAATTTCATGGGATAAAGCGAATAATCGTTTCAGATATCCTGGATTCGTAGAAGCCTACATTCGTCCGCTTTTCTGTGAGGGGCGTGGTCCATTCCGCTGGGTGGCATTGTCTGGTGACCCAGATGACATTTACAAGACTGATGACCTGGTCTTACGTCTCTTCCCAGATAATCAGATTCTGAAACGATGGATAAAACTTGCCCATGAGAAGGTGCAGTTTGAAGGATTACCTGCTCGTGTCTGTTGGCTTGGTTATGGTGAACGAGCTCAGTTTGGAAAAGCCCTAAACGATATGGTAGCAAGTGGCGAACTCAAAGCCCCTATCGTTATTGGGCGTGACCATTTAGATGCGGGGTCAGTCGCTTCACCAAATAGAGAAACAGAAGGAATGAAAGATGGTAGTGACGCTATAGCTGACTGGCCAGTACTCAATGTGCTTATCAATGCCATAGCAGGCGCTACATGGGTTTCACTGCACCAAGGCGGAGGTGTTGGGATACCCTATGCTATCTCAGCAGGTCAAGTCATTGTAGCTGATGGATCTCCTGAAGTGGAGAGAAAACTCCTTCGCGTTCTTACTACAGACCCGGGTATGGGAGTTGCCCGTCATGCTGATGCAGGATATTCCGAAGCCATCCAATTCGCTAAACAACAGGAGATAAAGATTCCATTCCTAAAATGATATTTTCTTACACTAAATGGCGATGATTTAAGTTATAGGGAAAAGCGTATTCTAGATAGATATTAGACCACTTCAACCGCATTGAAAGATTTCCATGAAAGAAAATGCCAGAAGAAAAGACGAGTCGTGAATTAATTATTCAATACTTCACTATGGTGCGGGAACTAGTTCGAGCCATATTTACCATACCCTCAGGCGTAGATGGAACAACTCCAGAAGAGTGGGATCCTTTACTCAGTCAAACAGGTGATGTAGGTTCTGAAGAAGAAAAATGGGCCCGCCATGTGATTATCGTAGTAAAACTGATTGGTCGTTACCTTAGATTAGTCTATCAATGGATTATACATCTTCGTAACCTTTGTGAAAACCTTAAGCTCCCCCAAAAAGCTCGTGAAGCAATCTTCACGAAATCTGCTGACCCCCTAACATACTTAGAAGATCAAAAATTAGATGTTGAATACTTACACTGGATAATTACCAATACAACAAGTGAACTAGCCAACTTGATTGGACAAACAGAGGAATTAGCAGCAGAATTCCCAGAATTTGAAGAAAGTATTGGCATTCTGAAAAGTAAACATCTTCCAGTTGCAAAACTAATAAGAAAGAACTGGTCGAGTGAACAACGCAAGAATATTTGGGAGAATTTCCATCGAATTTTAGCATCAGCGTATAAATCAACTGACACTCAAGAAGTAAAGCAGCACCTTGTAGAATATATCACCAATTTTCAACATCTAGTAACTTCTTTGCCATTTTTCATTGGTTATGAGGAGGGCATCAGAGAGTTCCAACCAAGGAAATTTGAGCAAAGACTTCGATTATTTGATAAATTTGAGAAGCTCATACAGGATTTAGAGAAGATTATTGAAATCAGATCAGTGGCATATGACCTTTTTATTCAACACGAAGAGACACTAGTGGCAGCAATGTTCCCTAAGGGAAAGAATACTACTGCCTGGAGAAGTGAATTCCTTACACACCCAGAAATACCAGCAAAAGAGTTCATCCCCAAACAATTCGACAGAGGACATCTTCTTGTTGCAGTTATGCAGGGACTAGCAAATATTAGGAATTCAAATGACCTTATCATGGAAGCGCTATCAATATTCCAGAAATTACAGGACCTGTTGAGTTATTTGAATTCTGAGGAACTGAATCAGTTTTTTATGGCAGATGCAAAACGAGCAAGTCTTTTCTTCAAATACCGTGAGAAACTCATAACAACTTTAGAAAACCTTCAACGCCAGCTAAAAGCTCGAAAAGAGAATGTTGTATCATAATTCCGCATTGGAGAATATCATATAATTCTTCTCCCTCGTTCTGCGACCAACTTGCCACTCTTGAAAACCTTCTCAGCCAAGTTGATCGAATAATGATATGCAAAATACCTGTGATCTAGAGCATCGAAGATTACGATGTCCGCTTTCTTACCAACCTCAAGGGAACCGATTTCATGTGCCCTCTCGATTGAATGAGCGGCATTTATTGTGGTAGCGGTGAGGGCTTCAGCTGCTGTCATTTTCATCCGAAGTACAGCCAGTGCTTGCATCATCTGCATGGACTCGCACCAATTTGCGGCGCTTACATCTGTTCCTAGGGCAACTGGAAGACCTCGTTCAATGATTTCTCTGGCCTTTGCATACACTCCAACGTAGCAGAATGGGGAAGTGGGTAGAAACACGCCCACAGTGCCAACTTTTACTAATGCGTCTATGTCTTCCATGGGTGTGAAAATCAGATGGTCTGCAGTAACTACTCCAAGTTCGGCACCAAGCCTTGCGCCTCCACTGTGAACAAGCCAGTCAGCGTGAATCCGTAATTTCATCCCATGTTCCCTTCCAGCTTCCAGCATACGCTTGGATTGGTCCAGATTGAAGTATCCTTTCTCACAGAACGCATCTGCATATTCCACGAGTTTTCGTCGACCCATTTCAGGTATCCATTTGTCCACAATTTCATCTGTCAACGCATCAACCCGTGTTTCATATTCTGTTGGAATTCCTTGAGCACAGAATGTGGAAACAAGATCCATAGGATGTGTTTCGTTGAGGGTTTGGATGATTTCCAGTTGCCGTATTTCACCCTCAAGGGTCATTTCGTACCCACTCTTTGCCTCTATGGTTGTTGTTCCATGAATTAGCATAGTGTCAAGGATTCGGGCTGTTTTTTCAGTAAGGGCTTGAGTGTCCATCTCTGCGGTTAGTTTTAGGGTTGTGGGCATTCCTCCACCTTGAGCTTTAATTTCCAAGTAGGGAACACCCTGCGCTGCCATCATTTCTAGCTCGTGTGATCTAGACCCTGCAAAAATTAGGTGTACGTGTGGATCGATGAGTCCAGGGGTCACTAGTTTTCCTGATGCATCAATAGTTTCATATCCCTTCTCCAGTTTGCTCAGTACGTCACTAGTGGTTCCTACTGCCACGATTTTTCCGTCTTTTGCAGCTACTGCTCCATCTTGAATGATACCGATATCTCTCATCTGTTCTTTGACTTTGGGCTTTTCACTTGCCCCTCTCATTGTGACTAATTCTTTTGCATTGATTATAACAAAGTCAGCGGTTATTGTCATTTTTCTCACCTTTCCGATAATTCTTATACGTCGATATATCGTCTACGCTCCCATTCATGTACTGTTGTACTGAATTCTTTCCATTCTCCATTTTTAATTTCAAGATACTTTTCAAAGAACATAGAACCGAAAGCATCCGAAAGAACCTTGTCCTTAGATAGTTCGGTCAAAGAGTCTCCTAGATTACCAGGAAGCACTTCTATGCCCCTTTGAGCACGCTCTTTTCCGCTCATATGATAGATATCTTCCTCAACAGGTTTAGGAGGCTCAAGCTTTCTTTGA
>JABXGU010000595.1 GCA_016550415.1 archaeon
AGGAACACTTGCCCATACTCCTGCACGACAGAGATCTGAATAGGTATATGGATCCATACGGGATTGATCACACCTAAGAACGCGACCGGAATCAACCTTGGGTGTTGCTAGATGAGCATGAATATCAACACCACCAGCAACAACCATACGCCCTTCAGCGTCTATGATCTCTGCGGATTCAGGACTAACGGATTCTACAATTTTTCCATCTTGAATGGCTATATCCTTGATTTCATTCACCTTATTCTTTGGATCGAGAACAAAGCCATTTTTAATGAGAATTATTCCGGATTTCACTATCCACACCAATTGATGGTTTGTGCATTGGATTTGGTAGGGGATAACCCAATACAAAACTATGACTAATTAAGCATTCTGTCATCCTAATCCTTGGATAAGAGTGCTTTTTTTGGCGAATATCGCAATCCTTTTACGCCCTTCACCTTAGGGATACTGCTCTTTATTGAGCAGGGGATCAAACGTGCGTCAATTCCAAATCACTCTCCCCGAAGAAAAAGTCGGGCAAATCATGGAATTTCTCGAAGAGAAAGCAAAAGTGCGTAACATTGCAAAAATTCACACAACTACTGCCTTTATGCTCGTCTTCCGCGTTTCAGATGCTAATAGTCAAGACATCCTGACTAACTTGGAGACCCTGGGTGTAGGTGTCCACTATGGTCTTATTGACATACTCCCCATCGAAGCTAGTAAGCCAATGCTGGAAGAAGAGGTGGGTATTACTCCTCGGGAACGATTATCCGTTGAGGAAATCTATGGAAAAATTGCCGCTGGTGCCCGCCTATCTTTTGACTTCATCGCACTATTAATCGTATCTTGTATCATTGCAGGCATAGGTTTAGCCACCAATAGTGTTGTCATTATTGTAGCAGGTATGCTTCTGGCACCTCTAATGGGTCCAATCCTTGGACTTAGCCTTGGTGCAGTGATAAACGACCGCCGCCTAGTTATTACCGGTGTAAAAAACGAATCATACGGACTACTAATCGCAGTAATCATGGGTATCGTTATGGGCGCTGTCCTAATACCACTAGCTCCAATATATGGCTGGCCCACAAGTGAAATGCTTACTCGCGGTGAACTTCTGGGTCTTTTCATTGGCATCATTGTAGCAGCAGCATCCGGTGCTGGTGTTGCCCTAGCAGTAACTAGGGGCGAAATAAGTAGCCTTGTCGGTGTAGCTATTGCTGCCTCTCTAATGCCCCCCGCTGTGAACGCTGGTATGAACCTCAGCTTTGCACTCATTGGTCCAATCCTTATTGGTGGCTCAGTCAGCATTTTTCAACATCTAGCACTTGCTGGCATCAGCTTTTCATTGGTAATCATTAACATCATCTTCATCAACATCGTAGCAATGTTTGTCTTTAAACTCAAAGCAATCGCTCCAGTAAAAGGCAAGTCAATATTTTGGCACGACCTGCCCCGACTGGATCAGAAACAGCGCGAAGAACTCTGGCATCGACGAGAAAGCATGGAATAACCAAAATCACTTAGCTAGTCATTTCTCCTCGAAGGAAAAATCCGCTAGTCAATTGGCTTCAAAATCTCAAGACTACCTGCCAATCCTTGCTACTTGTTTTCATCAATTTCCATAAGGCTTATTAGGGCTCGAAGATGAAACTCGACATATATGCACAATGGTGCATATTACTAATAGTTTACGAGATATCCGGCTAGCTCCAATAACTCCGGTGGTAATAGATGCAACAGGATATGAAAATCGGACTTGCCATAGTTGCCATTGCTATTATTATCGCTGGCAGCACATTGATTGCACTTCGCTTCTTTTCATCGCCATCCGGTGATAACCAGAATCCTCCCACAGAAGTATTCCAGATTTTACTTATCAACGATTCTAATAGTCTGACTGTAACATCTAGTCAAATTGAGGGTATGAACTCTACCGAAGCATTTTCTTCCTTTCAGAATCGATACCTCAATTGGGGCAATCAGGGTACTTACAAAGGTGTTCTACTCTCTGACTTAGTCGAATTAATTGGAACAATGGGACCCAATGATGCTGTTGAAGTCAAAGCCGCTGATGATTATAGCCAATATTACTCCTATGATAATCTCTACCCAAATGAAACCTTCTTAGAAATCCAAGGTCCACTAATACTCGCTTACGAGTATAATGGGTCTGCTCCACCCAGTTGGAGTGATGGTCCAAGAACCGTTTTCCTGCCTGAGGATGGTGGATACAGTGTTGATGACGCTAATATGACAACTCCTCCCTCATGGTTTGATGGCACTGGGGGCGGAAGATGTGTTAAGAATGTTAAATCAATCGAACTTCTCCATGGATTTTATCCCCCATCTACACAAAGAGTACAACTGACTTTAACTCCAGATTATTTGTTATCTCTCGCCAATACTTTAGATCCTTCGTTTTCTGCTGGCATGTATGAATGTGTCCTAATCGCTTTTCCATCAATGAATGAAAATAGGTTGTGAGTGCCG
>JABXGU010000063.1 GCA_016550415.1 archaeon
AGAAGACCAAGCAGATCTCCTTTATCTTAAACTCCTTAGTCGACTAGCCAAATTGCATCTTGAGAAGGAGAAAATCAAATTAGAAACGCTGGGCTTACATAAAACCTAGTCGAAAATCAAAATCACAATACGAGGAGATATAGCGACTTTACTTTCCTTTGTCTATTCTATCCTCCTCCACGGTCACTAGCTAAAGCAGGTATCCAATAGCGGGTTCCATGCACAAAGGACTTGTCTAATTTTGCAGCGCCCACAGTTTCAAGGCTTTTAAGTGCAGCATGAGCACGCTCACGATTCCAACTTGTTTGTGCCATAACTTCTTCTAAGGTTGTGTATCCAGTCTTACTTGCTATGGATAGAATTGTGACCTGATCCTCAGTAAATTCTCGAGGAACTAGTTCGACGATTTTTATCCCTGACTTTAATTTGTGGATACCAGGTATTAGTTTAGCACTTGTCAAGTGCTGGATTGCCCGTACAACATCGACTTGAGATACACTATGCCGCCTTGCCTTATTCACAGAGAGTACGATTTCAGCTAGTGTCAAGATGCCGCCAGTTGCCTTCTGGCGTCGTTTTGCCAGACCTAGAATTTGGACTCCCAGTTGCTCATAAAATCGGCCTCGCCCAGTAAGGCGTTCAAGCAATCCTGGTTTTTCTTTAAGATCTTCTGGAAGAGCTACTCCGGGTAGGGTTATGCCGAGTTCGTGGGCAATTTCAGCTGCTTTTTCTCGGAGTTCAGGCATTTCCTCCAAGATTTCACCATAAGTTTGTTCAAATGTGTCAGCTTTTCCGCGGAGATCGGAGATGGTTTGCAGCATTCGCTCTAATTCCTTAATCATTAGCTCGACTCGCTTTTTTCGATAGGCAGCGTCCATTTCCATCTGTTTCTCAATTTCCCAGAGTCCACACATTAACTGAAACCTCCTCATATTCTACGAATGAAATTCAACCATGTTTCTGCACGCATGGCAAACCGTTTCGCTTCTTTCTCCTCCACTTTTTGTGTTAGATTAAGATGATATTTGTTCCAGAAGAACAGATACCAATCCTTTGCTTCTTGGGTGATTGGGTGATGTGTCCCCAACATGGCTTCAGCATAGGCAACAACCACGTCCAAGTCTTCAAGGATGTATTCAGCATTTATTTGGAGATTGGCTTTGTTAATGGCATTAACCAACCGTTCGCGCATATCTGCAAGGGCACGCATCGGTTCCGCCATTAGATATCTTCCTCAACATCTATTGATCTACCGCCATTTCTCGAAGACGTCGTTTGAAGTCATTCAACCACCGAACTGACTGAAACTCCAATTGCTTTGCCTCATCTGGTGATAGTGTATCATGGGGATCACGTTGCTGCAATTGATCTCGCCACTCTTTTATAGCAACTAAAATCCAGTAGTCTGGAGGGAAGTTTGGATATTTGGTCAGGAGAATGATGGCATCATCGAGTAAGGGAATGATGAGGTTCATTCGAGCGACTTCACCAAGTTTAGCGATGTCAATTAATGTGATGATATCTGAAACAATGTCTGCAGCCTTAGCGGCCATTTTAGCTGAAGCCTGGGCAGTCAATTCCACAGTTTTTTCTCCTTTTGGTGCACGTTCTTCGATTTGCAGCTTATCAACTGCAACCGGAAAGCGTTCTGAGATTCGTTCTTCTTTAAGAAAGCCTTCCCAGCTATCGCCTTCAGCTTCAAGGAGTTGACGTGTAGTTAGAGTGTCACGCACCAAGGATTTGAATTGACGTTTGTATAGTGTGGGACTAAGTTCACCCTCTTCGAACTTCTGAACAATGCTGTCTAGTGTAGCGATATTTCCGAAGAGCTCAGCCTTCAGTTGTGGAACCTTTCTCTGTTTTCGCCGCGGTCGCTCACGCACAGCCATAGAATCTTTCCTCCATCCAGAAGTGGCTAATCAAACTTTTCGAGTGCTTTCTCAATTTGATAGAGACGTCGTTTGTAGCGCTTATAGAGTTTCGTGTACTCTGTCGAATTTATTTCAGCAGAATCAAATTTTTGTTCCAAGTTCTGAAGCAAATCTTCAATAGCTAGCCTCTCGCTCACCAACTCCAATTTTTGCCTTTCCTTCTCATCTGTGGGAAGAATGAGAGCATCAATTTCATCTTCGCCAGTAGCCTCGCCTGTTACTAGGCCACTTGTATCAATTTGTGCTGACATCCGTGCTATTCGCTCATCTCGCTTCTGTATTTTTCGAGTGAGCCGTGCAACTTCCTGTTCTAGCCGTTGATACCGCTGTTGAAGTAATTCTTCACTATCAGGCATTTTCACCTTTGGAGGTGGTTGGGTTGTATCTGGCACAGGAACCTCACGAGCGAAAAGACCCTTGATACCATTGACTACTTGATAGACATGGTAATGAGGTTGCCATTGGGTGACAATTCGTAAATGGATAGCACCTGATTCACGATCTACACGTGGATGTTTTGTGGGTGTTAGCATTCGAGCAACAGGAGGTTGAGCTGGAAAGTTTGGTGGAATAATTATCTCCACTAGGAATTCCCTTTTTCCGCGCGGACCGCCCTTGATCTTTCCACGCCATCTCCGAAGATTCTGACCAACTGGAGTAAAAGTTGGTGCTCTGCGGAACATTAACTGGGCTTCTCTAGCAATCGCCATTTCCGTTTGACTTCTCATTGCCTGCGCCATTATGGTCACCATCATATGAGTTTTCTAATCCTGCTAGTGAAAGCGAAAATAAAACCTTTGGCAACACGGTGCAGAATGACCGGAATGAATCAGGTTTGTTCAATTATGTTGTTTATCTCTCTTTTGCAGCAGACCTTTTAGTGGATTTGGTTGAAACTGCTTGTCGAACAGTGAGGAGGATATTGTTCTGGAGCTCACGGAGGAAGTCCTCAAGTCGTTTTTCAAGAAGCACAATCATCTCTTCCAATCTCTGCACAGCCTGTGCTAAAGTTGGAGCGAGTTCTTTCTGCAATTCTGAAATATCCTTAGAATGGACTTCTGCAGGTTTCTGCTTTGCCAACTCCTTTAAGGATGATTCCATCTTGTCGAAACGATCAGTAAGGGAACCCAATCGCTCAACTGAGGATTCAGAAGCAATGGTGTCATCAGCCACAAGCTTCTGGAGAGTTTTTACCTCCCGAAGGAGTACACGAATATTAGCTTCCATCTTCAGATTCATCCGAGCAAGGTCTGCATCCAATAAGTTAAGACCCTTCACAATCCGCTTCAGTGATTCAACAGTTGGGACAAGCCCCTTAGGAGTCTTGATTCCTTCAATTTCGATTTTGTACTTCGGAGTCTCTGATGTCACAGTAACAACTATCCACTGAAGCTCTGATTCAAAAATCATTCACACTAGCTTATAAGCTTTGATAAGGTAGCGAGACACCTTGATCTAAAAGATTCATTGTTACAATTATATCATACTAGCATAATTTTAACACAAGACAGGAACATTCCATTGTTCACTTTCCCAATCTTTTTAAGAGCGCATCTAGTAGATTTGCCGTAGCGGAAACACTAAGGAGACCACGATGGCTGAACAATCGGAACGGTTCATCATCACGTCGATTAAAGAGATTGGCGAGTGGAAATGGACTAAGGTTGAAAAATGCATGGTTTGTGGTCTCCAAATCCGTGAAGGACAATTACAGGTTTTTTGTCCTAACTGCGGAAACCCTGCACATTACCTCCATCTGGCTGAATGGGTGAAGGTTAAGGGCACTTGTCCGATGTGTCGGGCTCGCATAAAACTGCAAAGGCTGAAACCAACAAGAAAATAGTCGGGTGGAAAAAATGCGTATTGAAGTAGTACCAGCAATTGGTGGCAGTGACCCCATTGCCATCGAGGTGGAACCCAGTACAACGATTGGAGAAATTCGTAACCGTGTCGCAAATATGCGCCGCATCCCGCCCAACATCGTAATATTAGCGTATCGCGGCGCTCAGCTGACAGATGAACAGACTGTGAAGAGTGTTGGGATAACACCTCACGACAAACTTTACTTGATTACACGTACTGAGGGCGGCTGATTCGTAGGGTCAATCATCCCACCAAGTGTTCTGCTGTGCCTCCTTTCTTCTTTTTAGAATAGTAGTGTGCTGTGATGATGCGATACATATATGGCATCTTGGTGGGAAGAATTTTTTAGTTGCCATAAACCGAAAAGATATTCAAGTTATACACTATTCCTTTAATGGACCGGGAACCGGTTGGTCTAGGAAGAGGCGTCGTGTGAATGTTATCAGAAGAGGATTATTGGGCTAGATTGGTTCTTGAAGCCAAGAATATGGAAACAGAAGAGCCCTCCTTCCAACCGATTCAAGGAGATCTTAGGCGCTGGCAAGGCTTCATCCTCGGCACTGGTATCTATGATGGCGGCGTCTTTGTATTACAATTGATAATTCCACGCTCATTTCCTTATGAGGCACCAATAGTTAGATTCATCACCAAAGTTTGGCACCCTAATATTTATCGAGGAAAAGTGTGTGTAGGAATTCTTGGAAAGGATTGGTTACCTAGCATGTCATTGACTGGTGTCATTGAAACACTCCGAAACCTCCTAAACTTTCCGAATCCTGATGACCCGCTAAATCAGCGTGCATCTCGACAGGCAAAGCGAGAACCCACAAGGTTTGAACATACCGCACGGGAATGGGTTAGGCAATATGCAGGGTGGGACCAGGTGCAGAGCGGATGAAAGAAGCTGTTACAAAACATCCCAGTGCAGGAGAAAAAAGGATACCAGTTTACCAAGAAACTGAACGCTATGCAAGGCAACTCCTTTTAGCAGATTGGAATCAAGAAAAACTAGCTAAATCAACTGTTCTTGTTGCAGGTATTGGTGCACTGGGAAGCATTGTAGCCCTTGACCTTGCTCTAACTGGAATAGGTAAAATTGTCATCGTAGACTTTGATACAATCGAGCTTTCAAATTTAAGCCGCCAATTTCTCTATTCGGACAAGGATGTGGGTGAACCAAAGGCAATTGTGGCAGGTCAAAGACTCAGAGAAGCAAACCCAGACGTTCAAATTCTGGCTCTAAACTGTCCAATCCAAGAAGTCCGCATGTCTGCATGGGTTGAAGCAGACCTCATCATTGATGGACTTGACACCTTCGAGGCTCGTCGGTGGCTGAATTCTCTTTGTATCTATAAGAACAAGCCATTAATTCATGGAGGAATGTATGGATGGTGGGGGAATGTCCAGCGAGTAATACCCTTTGTAACTCCTTGTCTAGAATGTCAACCATTAGTTCCTGCAGAGCGTTTACAAAAGGCTTGTACACCCCCAGGCCAGAGACGAAAAACTGAGGAGCCACCACCTAAATTTCCTTCTCTCTTAAGCATAGCAACAGTTATTGCAGGAATCCAATTTCAAGAAGCACTCAAACACCTACTAGGTCTTGGCAAACCACTCGATAATTACATGTTTTATGATGGCTTACACCAACAATTCACCATCCTCAAGCTAGCGCGCAACCCCAATTGCTTCTTGTGTAGTGACAGATTCCGAATCAAAGGCGAGATATATGCCATTGGACGAAAGGAAACCGTAGCTGAACTTAAGAATCGAATCATCATGACCTTCGGACTAGAAGAACCGAAGGTAATACTTCGTGGACGTATACTTCCAGACGATCAGGTTCTTGGACGACTAAAGCTAAAGAAGAAGGAACCAATCTACATCATCGATAAAAGCCTCGCTCAACCCCTCAAACTTTTTGCAGTATTCAAGTGACGGGAACAAATTAAACCATTGTTATCCGGGCAACGAATCCTACAACGATTATGAATAGGGTTACACTAAAGGTGATGATTAAGGCCTTTTCAGTGGAGAAGCGATAGCGTTCTCTGAGACCCAGTGCAAGTAGCACAGCTCCCCATAGGTATGCAGCCGCCCCAAGAACCGAGACAATGAGGAAAATTGGAGAACTATACAATTGGCTTAAATTAGCCAATGAAACAGAGGGTAAGCCTACCAATAGTATAGGTAATGAAATTGTATTTGCGATAAGGAATGGTAAGGAGGAGTATTGTCCCATTAGATAGGTTTCTGCGAAATAGCCCTCCTGTCCAGATAGATTTACAATTAGGTGGACGATGCCATAGTAGACTAGTGTCCAGATGAAGTAAAGAAAAAGGAAAATCGGGAAAATTCCAAGCCAGCCAGCAAGGATAAGGGTGAAGTTAGAGAAAACATGAAGCATCATCATGACATAGAAAAGAGATATCACGAATGAATTACCGAGTAAGATGAGAAGCGGACCGCGATTATCAGGTTCTCGTACAAAATCCCAGAAAGCTATAGAAGGGAGAACAAGAACAGCCCATAGCCGCTGAC
>JABXGU010000596.1 GCA_016550415.1 archaeon
ACAGTCTCAACATCATAACTGGGATTCGAGAAGAATAACATGACACCCGATGATTTCTCAAAGAGACTAAAGGAGGGGATCATGCCATCGTACCAAGAGACGTTCCAACAATCGTATGAGATTCCATTCACCCAGAGATGTGAAACTTCTCCAACAATGATTCCATAAAGTGACCAAATGGGAAACGCAGAGCCGATTGTGAGTCCAGCTGTTGGGATCATTAACGTGTAATAATGGCCAAATGACCACCAGCTAGATCCTTGGTCGGAAATCCGTGTGTTCATTCGAAGATTCATCCAAAATAGGCTATCTTCATACATTGAATGGTCAGAGTGGAACCGTTGGACCCCATGCGTCATATTTGCTTCAAAAGCACCTAATATATCGACACAGGTGAAATTAAACTCATAATAATTTCCTCCGGTATCCCAGAAGGTGTCGATATAGTCACCAGGTTGGAGATGAACTTGACGATGAGGTACATATTGAACGAGGTTCTCTAAGAACATACTGTAATTATTCATCCATGCGTACTCGATTGTTATACAAGTGGCGATAAGGAAACCATTACCGCTCGCATTCTCGAGGAATATGGCCTCCATACCATCTTCCATCAGGTGAATTGAACCAATTGTATCGTTGAAATAGCCATGTGAAGAGGCGTCAAAATACTCTAATTCGGGTTCGTGGATCAAATACGGATGATATAAGGTGGGGTGACGTGTGTTGATGATTTCCACGTTATCTGTTGTGTTATAGTTGAACCCTGCACCAAAGGGGAGAATCCAGTCCTTACCTTGTGTTGCCGCGTGTATTTCGAGGATACCTCCACCATTTACATAGTTTTCTAACCAGGTTCGATTGTTAGTCAGCAAAGTGTAGAAGTCAATACTTGTTTGTGATGAGGGAACTATGACTTTTTGATAAGGTGAAAGACTCACGGCTCCAAAGGCTGTGGAAGGGATAATGTCAAAGGTAACACCAAACTCGGTGAGAATCTGTTGGATTCCATTCGAGCCCCAGGGATTGTTATCCTGTAGAATAGCCACAGGACCCGTTAAGGCACCATTGGGAGGACTTTCATGTGTTGGGCAGTACCAAACCAAGTTCTCAAGGAAATCACTGTATCCCATGCCATAACCCCATTCCACTGGCTGCATTGTAGCAATTATATAGCCTAAGCCAAAGCGTGCTTCGATTAAGACTGGTTCACCAGCCCCATCGGTAATGATTACACTGGAGCCAGCTGTATTATTGAGATATCCATGTGAAGCAGAATTCCACCCTTCAAGTTCAACTTCGGTAATTGCTAATGGATTGTGTAGAAGGTAATGACTTGCATCAGCAATGTCTACATTATCGGTAGCGTTCAATACATGACCAAACCCGCCTGGAAGAATCCAATCACCTTGTGCAAAAGCCCTTGCAGCATGAACTTCTAAGATTCCACCATTCCGAACGTAGTCTTCTAACCAGATACGATTGGTTTCAAGAGCTGTGTAAAATCCAGCGCCTTGAGATGAGGAGATGATTACTTTCTGATATTTTGCTAAAGATATGCCAAAAGACCCTGAAGAAATCGTATCAACAACCATTGGGCTATAGGTGAGAAGAATAGTTTCAACGTCATTGTAGCCCCAAGGATCCGCGTCTTCGAGGATAGCCACAGGTCCTGTAGCTGTGAGACCCCTTGAGGAGATAGGCATTGTAGGAGGTTCAACGAACTCTGGAGCCACTGAAACCTCCTTATCAAAGTTTTCGGTTTGTTCGTGGAGATTATCTCCAATGTTGCCTAATCCCACTAATGACCCAAAAAGAGGAATGAGTAATATAAGCAACATAAACGAGGAGAGTATCCACTTGTATTTAGGAATGAAATAACCAGGCATCGATATTCCCAGTTCATAATAAGACCTTATTCCTAAAAAATGCACCCTAGTCCGTTAGGAGACCATTAGAGTAAGGTTACGTACATTTAATGGTTGGTTGTAAATGACGTCGAAACTCGGTAGTTAATTCACCGACAACATCTTTTATCTGATTACGTAAATCAAATCGGCGGTCAGCAAAATATTCGGCAAGTAGGGCTTCTA
>JABXGU010000597.1 GCA_016550415.1 archaeon
TACCCTGATGATATGACCAACTCAAGTTCACCAGAAAATGTCGAAGTTTCCCGCTCAACCAGCACATGGGAGGCAGTTCCGGAGGTTCCTACAATCAATGTAACTTTTCAAGGGCACTTCCCGCCAGGTCTAAAATTCACAAAAACAATAACTCCCCGAATATCACCCGGTGCTACTGCAACGGTAACGCTCCAAGTCAAAAACATAGATACAAACCAAACCATATACAACATACATGTTGATGACTCGCATAGTTGGAACCTTTATGCTGGTACGGGGGCTGAACTCATTACAATCGTTGGACAAACCACAGCAGATTGGGATATCCTCTTACCAGGCGAATCTGAAACTCTAATTTACTATGTTACTATATCAGTAGAAGGACTCTACCTACCAATTCGAGCCAATGTCACATATCAAGATGAAACCCTTGAAAGCTTTGAAAAGCAAAGTAACAAAGCCAATGTGTTGGTCTACTATGCTAACATCATCGAATTTCTCCTAACATTATTCAATGATATTCCTTGGTCCATTCCAGTTATCCTTATCGTCGGATTAATGATACTCTATCTCATCGTAGCAGCCATCAAATCTCTTCGCAGAAAGAAGCAACCACGATTACAACCAGCACCAACTTTCACTAAAGGCTTTGAAGAATCAAGTTTTGAAGAACCAACCCTGCCACCATCAGCTCATACTCCTGCACCAGCTCCAAAAACATCTGATGGCGAGGTATGCGTGAACTGCGGAGGCCTGATTCCACCAGGCGTCTTATACTGCCCTGCATGCGGTGCACGAGTTGCTAGCGAATATTAGCCTCACTTATCACAGGTGACCGGCTAAAATTCAAATGCCACACTAGCATTTTAGCCTCAGCTAGTATCTTGGTCAAATTATGGAAATGCTTTTACAATTCATTAGCCATCTAATTTACATTAGGCTATCTTAGATTGGAGTTGCTACAGATGGAGTTGCGCAGTTCTGGAATAACTGGATTGGACAAGCTTCTCCACGGAGGCTTACCATCAGACGGACTTACTGTCATATTAGGCGATGCGGGTAGCGGAAAGAGCCTGCTTTCACGTCAGTTTCTATGGGAAGGCATACACAAGAAAGAACCAGGCGTATGTATCCTGACCGAAACTCACCGTGATGCAATGAACCGGTCAATGCAGGAATTTGGCTGGGACATAACACCATTCAAAGACAAAAACGTGAAAATCATCGACGGATTCACTCTATCATACCCAAACCTACTGGACCAAGTCAGCGATGAAGACCTTCCATACACATTATCCACTCTCAACCTCGATAAAGTAATGCACTTAGCTACTACCGCCTGCAATCAACTCGGTTCCGGAGGACGCCTAATGTTTGATGGGCTAACCTACCTTTTCCTCCTCACCGGAGACGACCGAAAAGTACTCCGATTCATGCGCCGCCTGAAGGTATTCATCGCCGGACAAAACTACTCAACAATCATGACACTCGACCCCGCAACACAAGACACAATCTCAACCCGGGCAGCCATGCACATTGCTGATGGCATAATCGAAATCCGACTCCGCGAAGGCACAATCAAAGAAGGACTCAAACGAGAAATCCGAGTCCGAGCAATGCCCCAAGGACACGAAAGCACATGGCACCCAATCAAAATCACACCCAATGGACTAATCGTAGAAATCTAGTTCTCCCTCTGCTATTTTTTTCATTTTACCGAAACTCACCAGAATTTATAAAAAGTACCGATAGAAATCATTGAACGGATTCCTTGCCGCATCGAATAATTATTAGCAGCAAGATAAAGAGGGACAACGTGCAATTATATGGCAAAGAGTAAACCAAGAAAAACAAAACTCTATGCCCTGATATTCGTTGCTATCGTTGCAGACATAACCTTCGCCCTCTTGGTTTTTCCGCCCTTTTTCTCACACTTTTTCCCAACAAATGGAGTAAAGCAACCACTAAGAATTCTTACACCATATGACACAACCGTCCAGAACAATCTGGAACAAGCATACATCAATTCCTCACAAGCAAAAGGGCAACCCATCATCGAAATCGAATGGATAAAACCCGAATCCTTCTCACCAACAATGATCCCACAATATGAACCGGATCTCATTCTGGGCGGAGAACCTTGGCTCTATAATGAACTTCAAAAAGAAGGGCTCCTTCAAAAACTCATCAGTACTCGTATGCAAATCACATTAGCAACCATAAATGACACAATTGGAGGAGCACCTATGAAAGGTTTAGATAGTGACGGTGACATTGTATGGGTAGCCACTACAATCTCCTCATATGGCTTTACAATCGATAAAGCATGGCTTTCAGCAAAAGATCTACAATTTCCCACCAATTGGGAGAACTTATCAAGCCCAGAGTTCGGACAATTCCTACCAATTCCAACTATCTCGATAGGCAATTCATATTTCGCCCACACACGCACCTACGAAATCATCCTGCAAAAATTTGGATGGGAAAAGGGCTGGGAAATCCTTACACGCCTGATTGGGAACACCAGAATCTCTGGAAACACTTGGCCTCCTGAATCGAATCAAGGGGTTTATCTTTCAAATAGCATTAATGGATTCATTAGCATGTTGGAAAATCCTGACACGGAATACTATATACCAGTAAATGGTTCAATCATTATCGGGCACCCAATCGCAATCTGCAAAACAACGAATAACCAAGAAGCTGCTGAAGCCTTCGTCGAATTCATTCTAAGCAATAAAGGGCAGGGCCAATGGGTAAACCTAGAAATTAATTTATTACCAGTCTTAGAGTCTGCTCTTAACGCATATACTGGGCTTCCTAGTGTTATGCTCCATGACTTTTACAACAAAGCCAAACAAGCTACAAGCATAGATTTCAATTACAGCCGCGCATTCGCCTATGAGAATTCACTCAAATATTATTTCGA
>JABXGU010000598.1 GCA_016550415.1 archaeon
GGGATTTTATCTTCTGGCAAATTTCATTTACCCAGATGTAATATTACTCATTCTTTCAGGAATGGGCTTTGCTATATGGCTAGTCTTTCGAGCCTCACACTTCGCCATTGATGGATTGGAGTCAATTGGGGCATTTGCAGGGCTTAGTGCCTATGTTATTGGTGTCCTCTCCAGCCTTGCCTCAAATACCCCAGAAGCAGTAGTAAGTGCCTTAACTGCCCTTAGAGGTTACACAACAGGTTCACCAGAACTAATTGAAATTGCAGTTCTCAGCGTCGTCATGGCAGCAGGATTTAACATAATGCTGCTGGGAGGTGTTGTTGTTCTTTCTTCACGAAAAACTGGATACATCGATGTACCCGAAGAAGTCGTTGAGGACGATGCAGACCTCATTCGGTGGACTATTGTCGCAATGGCAATATTGTTCACATTTGGAATCTTACAATATATTCGTGCAATTGAAACATCTACCCCAACCAATCTGATTATACTTCCACCATTAGCTGGGCTAATGATGGTCCTTTCCTATGTGCTGTATGCAATTTATGCATTCAAGAAGAAACCAAAACGCCCTCGACCCAAAATAGAGCCACATCATACTCGAAGAGCTTCAGCCATTTTAACAGTTCTTGGCTTTGCAGGGATATTCATTGCAGGTCACATATTAACAGGAACCATTGAACTTACCTTTGAATATGTACCTTGGGTTTCCTTTGGAATCGAACCATTTCAGCAGATAGTAATCATTGCTATGATTGTCGGGGCGACAGGTGCTATACCTGAACATAGTATTGCCCTTCTCGCAGCAGCAAAGGAAAAAGCGGGAATTGCCATTGGGAATACACTAGGTGGTACTACTCAAGTCTTATTACTTATCATCGGTGGAGTCTCTCTATTCCTTCCTCTTCCACTTGATGCACGAGTTCTTATTCAGTTAGCTACTGCTGCAGGAAGCCTATGGTTCTTAATACGTGCAATGACAGATGATCGTCGTATCGATATTTATGAGGGCACAATGATCCTACTCTTGCAGGCTTTTGTCTTCATCATCATCCTCACGCCATTGGTAGGTGCATCTTAGAAAGAACGAATTAGGTTTGATAATGGTGAGCCTTGAAAGCATTGCTGGACAGATGGTGCAGATGCCTGCCACTATCTTGAAACAATTGGACTTAGGATTGCCCTCTAATCTAATTTCTGGAATTGAATTGTCCCCTGAAAGTCAAACTGAACGTATTGTCGTTGTTTATTTGGACAATTTTGGTCTCCTTGAGGTTGCCCTCCATAAACCCCAGTTTCTTTTACAGAAGTGTAATTTGATTCTCACCCTTGAAACAAGTAATGGATATGCATCAAATGTTACTTCAGAGTTAATTCACGGTAATCTTCGTGAGAAATTCCATCTCTTCTCTTATTTGATAGAATAAGGCAGAACAGCAGACATTATTGACAGAGAGGACCAGAAAGTAAATTCTGGAAGTGCTACTTTCCACTCCGCAGATTCAGATATGCGAACCTATATCGAAACCGCCAAACTCCTGAACAGAACCGACTTCCTTCTCATCCACTTTCTCGACTTTGACGAACTTTACAGAAAGCATTCAAGCCGACCGCCACTCGAATTAGCACAAAAACTACTACACCGAACTGATCGATGGCTTCTAGGCTTTTTCAAGCAAGCACGTGCCAATACACTCTTCTTAATCTTGGGCAACCAAGGACAAAAAGACTACGGTCTAAAATATGAAGGAAAATATCAAGACTGGGCACCAGCTAATGTTCCTGTATGCCTAGTAATTCACAAGCCAAAAGGAGACTAGCAAAATTGACTAGCAACTCAGACCAACCCGAAGAAGAAAACCAAGATGAACCAACCGATCCAATTGCGACTCTACTCTTTCTAGCATTCAGCCTATGCTTTGGCTACTTGTTTATTGGTAGCACAGTTGGAATCTACCCATGGATGATTTTACTAGATCAAATCTATTTCATCCCAACTTGGGAAGCAGCCATCACTTTTCTCTGCATCATTACTGTTATGTTTGTAACACTCATAGGTGGACTTGTTAGAATGAAATACTCCATCATCGTCGTAGGGATTGTATTGATTATTGCAGTCTTTCTCATTACTTTCTATGCTATGTTGCTTTTTGGTGGACTGATAGCTACATCAATTTCTACCTAATCAGATTGGCTATACGATAAAACTAAAAACTAGACTGTGTCATCGAACGATAATAATGGAGTCATAAAATTATGACCTTAACAAGTTTGTTGGAAAAAGAGTCAATTCGGTTCCTTCTATTTGGCGGAAAAGGCGGTGTAGGAAAAACAAGTAACGCTGCAGCATCTGCCCTCTGGGCTGCAGAGCATGGTCGTGAAACCCTTGTTATCAGTACTGATCCTGCTCACAGTCTGGGCGATAGCTTTGCTCAGAATCTAAGTGGAGGCGAGGTTATTCCCATCAAAGAGACCAAGAATCTTTTTGGAATGGAAATTGATCCTCGAAAAGCCTTCGCAGAATACCAAAAAATGACACAACAACAAGAGATGCCAGAAATGGAGGGAATGATGGGACTTACAGATTTTTCAGACATGACAGCACCGGGAGCAGATGAGGCACTTGCATTTTCCAAGGTTCTGGAATTCGTCCAAGAATGTGAATATGACCTTGTCATCTTTGATACAGCACCCACAGGACATACCCTCCGTCTTCTCGGACTCCCAGAAATGTTGGATAGTTTCTTTGGAAAATTAATTAAATTCCGATTACGTCTCGGGAATTTTGTCGGTCGAATAAAATCCATGTTTGGTCGTGGAGATGAGGAATCAGATCAATCCCTTGAGCAATTGGAGAAAATGAAAAACACTATTTCAAGTGCTCGTACAGAATTAAGTGACCCTAACCGAACAAGCTTTGTCATCGTCATGATACCAGAGGCTATGGCTGTTGCAGAAACTGAACGACTCCTTCAAGCCCTCTACGAGTTCGAAATTCCCAGCAGCCACATTCTAATCAACATGATTTATCCGGAACAACCAGATTGCAAATTCTGCCGCGCCAGAAAAAAGATGCAGGTACAATACCTTACACAGATACGCGACATCTATGATGATTTCACCGTAACAGAGATAC
>JABXGU010000599.1 GCA_016550415.1 archaeon
ATCAACCTCTTTGATTCCTGTACTTGCTGATTCCAAGAAGATTACCCTTCCTCCTTTCTGGTACATATTATTCTATCCTTTTTCTCTTAATAATTCATAGGTGTTTCAAAAAATGTATTGAGATGGGTCCAAGCTACGGATAGTAAGTTGGATAGAAGAGATAGACATAGAGAAGACAATAGATTAGCATAATCAAGAAAAGACAGTATGCTGCGTTTCGACCGTGCTGGCTAAATTGATCTATGCATAATTTATTTCCTGTCACTGTTTTGTCTGATTTTCGGTAGGTTTCCAGGATAGCAAAGAGGGGGAATCCACAAAATGTGTAAAGAAAGATTGTCTTGAATTTTAGAATGCCATACCAGAAAAGATGTGTATAGTAGCCAGCGACAATGTATAGGCTTGCCAGTCCTAGAGCAATAAGTAATAGACCAAGTTGGATTGCTTTTTGTCGGCCAAGAAACACTGCTGTGGTTCGGAGTCCTGCTTCATTATCAGCATCATAATCGGAGGCAGTATGTAAGCCATGTGTGCCTGCATAATATACTCCTGAACCTATGAGAAGTAATATTGGGAGTTCTGGTAGTGTTCCAAGGATAATCCATGCTGCTATGACTGCCATAGTACCAAATGCCAGACCAATCACAGTCAGGTCAACTATTGGTTTTGATTTAAGACGTAATGGTGGACCAGAATAAAGGAATCCCAGTAACACAATAACAATCAGTACTGAAAAGAATGCAAGAGATACATAGAGCGAAAGTCCAATCGCAAAAATAAGAAAGAGTATAGCAAGAATTGTGCCTGTGCGGCGGCTAATGTGTCCAGAAGCCATGGGCAGTTTTGATTTCTGTGTATGTAGTCGATCAGTATCAAGATCACCAAGTTGGTTCTGTATGAAAATGAATGAGTTAAGGAAACTTGCTGAAAAGACAGCGGCAGCAAAGTGGAGCCATGTAATCGAATCATAAAGTGGTAGCGGGTGTTGGCTCAGCGGTGGTCCTCCAAGCAGAATAAAAGCAATAGTTAGGAGAAATATTGAACCTAACCAGACATTAATTCGTGTAAGTTGACCAATTGATTGCAGCCAATGAATTGAATCAAGTTCTTCGTCTGTTTCCGGGGCTTTGTTAAAAGATTCTTTTTGATTCGGGGTTACAATCCAGTTAGCGAGTGCAACTCCGAGCATTATAATCATAATCAAGATACTTGACACAGGATTGATGGGAGGAAGGATAAATGCCCAAAGAAGAATCATCAAGATAAAATTAGTAGATGCAAGCTCCAAATAGGGGTGTCCAATTTGGAGATTTAGGAGAGTCTCTATTGCTATAGCAGCGCACAGGAGTGCAGCGATAAAATATATTATACTATCATAGCTGCAGCGCCAAATGCCCAGTACGCTTCGCCGCATGATATATACTCCAGCTGAAAAAAATACGATGAAGAATACAAGGAAAATTCCATTACTATCTGCAAATTGAAAAAAGGCTGGGGGAAGCAGGGACGCAACAATAAATTCACTAACCATGCCAAGAATAAGAACCAAGAGACCGATTATAAAATAGAGACCCGTCCTCAACCCTGAGAACATTGCAACCAGCTTTAAACAGCATCTTACTTAAATACTCTAAGTAATTTTCGTCTATTAGGTAACCAATTCCTTAGTGGAGGCTACATGGATATGAAACGAGACGATGAAGAGCTACTGAAAGAACTATGCCCTGACGCAATTATCACTCGTAGTAACAAAGACTGGATTGAACGATCAGAACAGGCCATCGCCAAAACTACTCAATCACGCAGTATTTATCCTGTTGTTGACCACACTCAAGGTGAAGGACCATGGATTTACGACATCGCAGGTAATCAATACCTCGATATGACTGCAGGAGTTGGTGTACGCGCTCTGGGATTTCGCAGCCAAAGTATGGTTTCTTTTGAACAAAAAATTCAGGGATACCTACGTGAAGTCCCTGGAAACGATTTTGATATTATCCCTCAAACACTATTAGCTGAACGCCTCATCAGTCTAACACCAGGAAATCATGAAAAGGAAGTTTTCTTTACCACCAGTGGTGGTCGCGCAGTGGAAGCTGCTATTAAATCAATAATTGATACTCCTCATCGGTTCCGCTTCATTGCATTCCGCCCTGCTTTTCACGGTCGAACTGGTTACACCCTTGCTCTAACTGCTAGCAAACATATCCAAAAGGACTATTACCCTCAGGGACTCGATGTAATCCGAGGACCTTACCCATATTGCTTCCGCTGTCCTTTTCGACAAAAGGAAGAGGAATGTGAGCTTGAATGTATGCAATACCTTCGCGATAGCCTCCAATATGAAGGCACTGATATAGCCGGTATTGTTTTCGAACCTGTCTGCGGCGAAGGAGGTATCATTCCTGCCCCGACAAAATTTGTTAAGGAGCTTCGCCATCTGGCTAACGAATTGAATGCTCCATTGGTCTCCGATGAAGTGCAAGCAGGTATGGGTCGAACTGGTCGACTGTGGTCCATTGAAAACAGCAACGTAGTTCCTGATTACATCTGTTCGGCTAAGGCCCTAGGCGGTGGCTTTCCCTTTGGAGCCTGCATTGGACGCAAACCACTTTTCACCGACTATAATCGCCACTCTGAAACCTTCAGCGCAGAACCCTACGTTGCTCTGGTTTCACTTGCAGTACTCCGAAGCATTGAACGAGATGGCATACTTGAAAACGCTAAGCGGCGAGGCGAACAACTCATGAACGGGCTCCGAGATATCCAAAGTGAATCAAATATTATTGGGGATGTCAGAGGACTCGGGCTTATGTGTGCAACAGAAATTGTCACAGACCAAGAAAGTAATGCTGCTAATCCTAAACTCCGAGACAAACTCATATCAAACTGTGTGAATAAACAAAAACTATGGATAATTGGTAGCGGCAGAAACAGCATCCGATTTCTGCCACCTCTAAATATCACCCCTGACCAAATCGACATAGCACTCGAACGTTACGCTAAAGCTGTTAAATCAGTCAAATAGAAGCTTAAGCTACTCCTACCTTCACACAGCCAAGAAGTGTGCATACTATTTAGCTGCCGTAATGATTAGACTTTTTAGATGATTGCTCAATTTTTGTGCAATCTTTTCTTACATGGTGATAGAAATATGGTGCTCTCAAAACGAGCTAAGATTTTCATTTGTGCAGTGCTTGCCGTTGTCGTTGTTGGGACGCCACTCCTAGCAATTTCCATAATTAACGCTGGGGTAATCAATAATACAGTGAAACTGACCCTGCTGGGAAATGCTGGCGTAATGATTGAACAAGGAGGATTACGGATTTACATTGATCCAATTGACCTTCCATCAAGTTATGCTCAACTGCCCGCTGATGCAATACTAGTGACTCATCCCCACGAAGATCATTACCAGAGTGATGTTATCGACATGCTCCAAAAACCGGATACTGTAAATGTTTTTCCAGAAAATATGACATCAGCTATAAGTCTTCATGATGGTGTAGGAGTATTACCTGGTAGTCAGCTTCAAGTCGGACATATCATTATTAGGGCTTTTTACATGTACACCTTCTCTGAAGGCGTTCCTGCGAGTCATCCACGAGAAGCTTGGTGGACTAGTTATATCATCAACATAAATGGATTCAAAATCTTCCATGCTGGTGATAGCAAGAATATATCAGAATACGACCAATTGACTGGAACAATCGATGTTGCCCTTTTACCCCTGGGTCCTGGGTGTCAATCAATGTACGAATCCGAAGTTGTTGACACTATACAAAGAATTCAACCACAATACTTCATTCCTATTCATTTTACTCAAGACAGTGACGCTGAAATATTCATTTCTACCTACGGTTCGCAGATCACTGCAACTGGCTGCGAAATCGTGCATATAACCTATGGCGATTCACGACTTTTTTCTATCTACTAACCACTAACAACTAGTCCTTCAAAGAAAAAGGCAAGAAGGGCGACTTGTCTAGTTATCCCTTTCACGCTGAGCTATAGATATAGCTGATCCCACAATCCTCTACGATATGCGGAGTGAATGGGACCATCAACCATACCCAGGAATAGACGCTCTCTTGGATAATCGTGGGGCTGATTGTCCCATTATTAAGGGTTCAATTTGTCCTTTCAATTTATTCTGGAGGTCCTAGTTCGATTCTTTGTTGAATTTCCTTCAAAGAATACCGTTCTTCCCAGAAAGCCTCTAATAGCCAATTAACACC
>JABXGU010000600.1 GCA_016550415.1 archaeon
GACATATCATGTATTTTGGCTATGATTATAGTGATCTTTGTTGTTGATATTTTCCTTATTTTTACACGTAGCTGGATTTGGGATGGTGGAGCTTTGGTCTGGGTTGGATGGGTGTGGTGGTGTATACTTACGGTAGTCATTCTAGCCTGTATAACTTTGTTCCTGACCAAAGGGCAAATTAAATCCAGATTGCAGCGACATTAAATTCTGGCTGCTTTTATTAAGGTGCTATTTTTCCTTCGTGTTCTAACGGTATTCAAGCTTACAATATTAATTACTCATTTCTGTTTGGCATGGACTTCGAAGCCGTTTTTGATAATGGAACCTATAAATAACATGTAACAGAAAATTGCAATTCTTAATGATAATCAATGAATTAGGTGGAAAAAAATGGTAGATTTTGGGCAACAGCTGTTTTTTTCTCGCTCGTGGGATTTAGTGAAGAAAAAATTGGCTATGCTTGTTGAACAGCAGGTTTGGACTTCATGCTGGGTGCCTGATCACCTGCGAGGACTTCCACCATTTGCTATAGATGAGTTTCTTTCGCCGTGGACAATGCTTGGGGCTTTTACTGAACTAGCTCCAAATATGACACTTGGTGTAGCAGTGACGGATGGAATCAGGTTGCATCCTGCAATACTAGCTCAAACTGCAGCATCCCTTGACCATCAAACAAATGGCAAGTTCATCTTGGGAATTGGTGCTGGTGAAAAAATGAATCTTGCCGCTTATGGCTTTGATATGCGGCGTGCGGTCAGTCGTTTACGTGAATGCATTGAGATTATGAAGCTGTTATGGACCCAATCCGGACCAGTTGATTATTCAGGTAAGTTCTATGAACTGCGACAAGCAGTCTTGGTACCTAAACCTGTTCACCAACCTCATCTCCCTGTTTGGGTGGCTGGAAATGGTCCTGTGACGAGAACTCTTACTGCTGAAATGGGTGATGGTTGGTTCCCCTTTCTCTCTCTTCCGCAAGAATACGAGGAAGGATTAGGAGAAATTATCAGTCACATGGAGAAAAGTGGACGTGATCCATCAGCACTGGCTCATGGCTTTTGGGGGCGTATCTATATGAATGATGATCCTTCAAAGATATCACAATATCTTGGGCAACTTCGTGGGCAGCTAGCATTACAGCCCCGACTCTTGCAGACGCTAGGTTATTGGAAGGACAGCTATTTTGAGATTTATAGAAGTCTGGGCCTTAATCCTAAACGATTAAGTCTACTAACATACGATGCTGCTGATGTAGCGAAACTAGACATTGGAAAACTCTTGCCTATAGTTGCAGATATTCCAGAGGCTGTCCTTAAGGAGATTTCATTAACAGGGACTCCTGAAGAAATCACTCAGAAGCTGGATAACCTCATTCGATCCGGTGTTAGACATTTTTGCTTTGAAATAATAAATGGTGTAAGCCGACGAAATGCACCATTCACTTATTGGGATGTCTCTAGAATCCTAGCTGAGAGGGTAATTCCTCCGCTGAAAGCCTGAAAATTAATTTAGCTAATATTCGATAGCATAATGAGGAATAGGATTCATATGGTAATTCCAACTCGCTCTAAAATTGTTTCAACTATTGGTCCTGCTTGTGACAGTGAAGAACTACTCTGCTCCATGGCAGATTCGGGTATGGATGTGGCTCGTCTC
>JABXGU010000601.1 GCA_016550415.1 archaeon
ATACACAAAGGAAGGTTACAAAATTCGGAGTATGAATGATGGAGAAATCTGTGTTCATGCAGTAGAGCGCTATTACGACAAAACATCCGATATGGTTGAAGCAATCCGAAAGGGCTGCAGCGATTTAAAAGGTGACTATTCTTTCACAATTATGAGTAAGGATGATAACAAAGTATATGCTGTAAAAATGGGGTCTAGCCTTTTTGCAGGAATCGGTGAAGGGGAAACATGTGTAAGTAGTGATCTCCCAAGTATTCTCCCAGTTACCCGACGCATACTTAACATTCATGATGGCGAAATGGTCATTCTATCACCTGAAAACATAGAAATTCGTAAGATTGCTGATGACACTTTGATTGAAAGGTCCCCATACATTTCTGATGCTGACATTCGTGTTGCTCAGAAAGGAGGCTATCCCCATTTTATGCTCAAAGAAATCCATGAGCAGGTTAGTAGTGTTCGAAGCCTCTTCAACGCAATCCGTGAACCCTACATCACAAATTTCGAGGATGCCCTCATCAACGCAAAACGCTTGTTCTTTGTGGCATGTGGGTCAAGCTATCATGCTACAGTAGTCGCAAGCTATTATCTCAATGAATTAGCTGGAATACCTGCTGTTCCTGTCATCGGCGGCCAATTCATCTCCTTATACGGTAAATCAATACATGAAGACGATGTTATTGTCTGTGTTAGTCAAAGTGGGGAAACCAAGGATGTAATGGATGTTGTCCATTAGTGTCGTGAACGTAACGCTCGTATCCTTAGCGTCGTCAATGTGCTAGGTTCCACACTCACTCATCTCAGTGATTTGTATCTCCCCCTTGGCTGCGGTTTTGAAATCAGTGTCCCTGCCACCAAAACCTACACAAGCCAAGTTACACTATTCAATTACCTTGCCACACGCGCAGGACTTCGCCAAGGTACACTTGAACAAAAAACGGGAGAAACTATCCTAGATTATCTGCAAACACGCCTTCCAGGACTCATTGAGCAGACTATTACTACTACAACTATGAAAGCCCGAAACCTTGCACCCTTCCTCGCTCGACATCCCCACCTCTATGTTCTAGGGTATGGATTAAGTCATGGCGTCGCATTAGAAGGTGCCCTAAAAATCAAAGAAGTCTGTTACATCGTAGCTGATGGCATGTATTCCAGTGAATTCAAACATGGTCCCCTGAGTATCGTCGGGGACAAGTACCCAATCATATTCACGATTGCACCTGAAGATGAAGAACAGCTAATCAATCACCTTGCCGAAGTCGAGTGTAGAGGCGCCAGAATCATATTAGCCGCTGAGCCACATCCTCTGCTTCGCCGCTACGTTGCTGAAGAAGATTACCTCTCCATACCCAAATCAAACTATTACATTAGCCCCATACTCCAAGCCATTCCTCTCCAACTCCTTGCCTATCATCTTGCAGTATACAAGGGCATAGATCCCGATTACCCAAAGAATATCAGCAAAACACTAACAGTACGCTAATCCTAAATCTATAGACTAGCGACATCGAAGTCCATCCTGACCCCGTTCAAGATTAAACAAATCTAAGGCTTTTTCTGTAGTTTTTTCCGCTACCACTTCAGTGGTTGTCTGTTTAAGCTCAGCAATTTTTGCAGCAGAATGGGGAAGATTGGATGATTCATTCTGTTGACCAGGAAATGGCGAAAGATAAGGCGCATCGGTCTCAAGAAGCATGTTATCAAGTGGCATAGCTGAAGCCACACGCTGCATTCTGTTACGTGTAACCACGCTAGTTGGTACACTCATGTACCAATTTTGAGCTGCGGCCTCTTTGACAAAATCAGGATTATTAAAACAGTGCAGTTGAACACGGGATCCCTCCTCCTCTCTTAGGATTCTTATAGCATCAAATTCTGCCTCACGAGAATGCACCACTATAGGCAATTCCATCTCTGCAGCCAATTTGATGAACTCAGTAAATGCTTGACTCTGATACTCTCGACTCTTTGCATCCTTCACCCAATAATAATCAAGCCCAACTTCACCAATAGCCACAATCTGGTCAACATGCTCCCTAATCATACGAATACACTCGTCCACCAT
>JABXGU010000064.1 GCA_016550415.1 archaeon
TGGCAGATCGGGTTTTTCGCTGTAATCATTGTGGTGAACCTGCTGAACCGCGAAAAGCTGCAACCAAAGGGCATTTTTCCATTGTTCTTATTGATTGTCCTGACCATGGTGTCGATGATAATAAGCGAATATTATGGAGCCCAATCTATACTGCCGCAAAAGCTGTTCAGGAAATCAAGCTGGTTGAGACCCCTGAACTTGAAATGCTTCTTGATGAAGATGAAGATATTCTACAAATTTGCCCAAAATGTGGAACCGAGAATGATGCTGATGCTCGGTACTGTGCCTATTGCGGTAATCTCATCGAGTAGGTTAGTTAAGCTCTAACTTTCGACAGCTAGGTTGATTGATGTTTCCGCAATATCCGCTCCATATTCTGAAATTCGCCGCAGACTTTCAAGGGCTAGACGAAGATTCAAAACCGTCTCTGTTGGGTATTTTCCGCTCAGTAACAGGCGGATGACTTTGTCTTCATATTCTGCTGCTTTTCTTACTCTCCGAATAGCTTTATGCGCCAAAGGAACATCTAGTTTACGAAGGGTTTTTAGAGAATCTTGGAAAATATCATCAACCAGTTCATGCATTTTAAGAATGGATTTGGATAAATTCGGATTCTTGGGGAGATTAGTAGAGGCTGCAATCTTTCCTATACGGGTTGCGTGGTCGCCTGCTCGTTCAATGCTTTTCACCACTTGTCGATACCCTAGGCAAGCTTGTGCACTCGTTAACCCAATTTTTCTGATGTGATCGCTTCGTCCAACTGCAGAGGTTAATTGCCGTACAATATAGAAGTAGAATCGGTCCACTTCAGGGTCTCTATGTACAACCTCTTCTGCTAGGCGCTTATCACCTTCTAGTAAGGCAGTGATAGCGTCTTGTTGCATTGACCGCACTAGATCCTCCATTCTTTTTAATGCACTAAGCAATGGAAGATTTGCTTCTCCGAGAAAACACTGAATGGTAATCTTCTCGGTAGTTTCGGTAATGATTTCTGCTCCTATCAGTAGTCGGCGGATTACGTCCTTTATTTGTATCCGCTGTTCTGGTTCTGCATCTTTGAGGTTTAGATGAATGACATCCATCCCAGCCAGATATTGGGTTATAAAAGTACGGACAATATCTTCGGTGGGAGTGTTGGCTTCGGCTACTACTTCAGCTTCAGACAACACCGCAGCATCAGGAGAAGTTGCAGTATACAGCAGTAGAGAATAACGATCTTGGGGCACTAGTTGCATTTCGCTTCCTGGTTTTAATCCGGCGCGTTCTGCCCAGGTCTTTGGCAGGGAAATGATGTAGGTTGCGCCTCCAGTTAACTGAACTTTTCGGGTTTGGACAGCAGACATACTTATACCACCATGAGAATTGACTGTTATTTATAGAAAACTCCTATTATATAGAGTTTATAACGAAAAACTATATATGTGTTGTCAAAGGGAACGGACACCAACCCTACTTTAGGGTGAAATATTGAAATGAAACTAAACACAACAAGTATCATAGTTGGCCTCCTCATTGGGCTTGTCATCGGAGGAGCAGCTGGTTGGTTTATGCGGCCTACAAATCCCCCCGCAGAAACCACTCTCAAAACAGCTGGTTCAACCACAGTCTTCCCTTTGTCTGTTGAATGGTCCTCTGCATACTACACAAGCACTCTGGCCGCTGGATCCATCGTTAAAGTCGAGGTTTCTGGAGGTGGCTCCGGCTACGGACGGACTTCAGCTGCCCAAGGCACTGTCGACTTTGGCGCTGCAAGCTCCTACAAGGATCCTGCATTATACATGCTAGAAGGCGACGATGCTGCTGATTACAAGACTATTCCCATTGCAGCTGATGCCCTTGCGGTCGTTGTCAATCCCAGTGTTAATGGAAGCAGCATGTTTCTCAAACGTGAACACATTGTAGCTATCTTCAATGGAAGTATCACTACTTGGGCACAACTTGTCTCCACCTTTAATGACATTCACTCAATCACTGCAACTGGTACGATCAGTGTTTATGTCCGTTCAGAAGCTAGCGGAACAACTGCAACCTTCACATCCTGGCTGAATGAAGATCCAAATTGGCCTTTTGGTGACGATGAACTCATCAGCTGGCCTGGTGCATTCGTTGGTCGCGAAGGTAATCCTGGTGTCCAAAGCGGTGTTGCAAGTGATAGTAATGGCATTGGCTATGTTGGCTTTGCTTTCACTGAAGAACTTACTACTGTTACCCTCTATAACTCCGGAAATGGTGAATGGGTTGAAGCTAATCCTGAATACGCAAAATTAGCAATTCCTGATCCACTCACTGACGCCGGTGTCTCACTCTTTGATAGCAGTACAGCAGGTGCTTATCCGATTGCACGATTAATTTTCTATATCGTTAATACCGAACCTCCAGAAACCTCCTTTATTAGGACCATTCATGGGGTGAAAGTTCGCACGGCAACAGTTGCTTTCCTTAGATGGGCACTTTCTGCTACTGGTGGTCAAGACCCTGCACTTGTCCGTACAGCTGTAGGTTATCTTGAAATCACTGGAACTGGAGCTGAAGCTTACGCTAATGACCTTATTGATGATGTGGCGGCAATTACTGGTACACTTGCTAGTCCACTGTTCAATTCAATCTTCGCGGCAGTTTTCCGAGGACGAAAGATACTCTTACTGTAGATAACTATATCTTATTAAGAAATTGAGTGGCTCAGCATGTCACATCGGAAATGGCATCAACGGATATCCCTTCCTTCCGTTTTCGACCGTGTTGGACGCACTCTGCTTCTCATTTTTTCAATTATCACTTCATTAGTTATTGTATTCATTTTTCTTAGTGTCTGGCGAGAGGCGGCTCCCGCCATAATCATCTTAGGTCCTGCACTTCTAGGACCAGTATGGGATCCTACTGTTCAGGGGCTATACGGTATTTTGGTCTTTGTTTCCGGAACTCTATGGGTCGCAGGGCTTGCCATTGTCATTGCAATACCTTTAGGTCTGGGCGGTGCCATCTTTATGTCGGAATATTCACCTCATTGGTTACGCCAACCCCTACGTATGGTTTCAGAACTGATGGCAGGCATTCCTTCGATTGTTTATGGATTGTGGGCAGTAAACACGTTGGTTCCCGTTTTACGGGAGTCTTTTAGCCCGGTTGTGCCTGGTTATAAAGGATATGGGGTATTACCTGGGGCAATTATTCTTGCTATAATGCTTCTACCCACTGTTCTTGCTGTTTCAGATGATGCATTGCAGATGGTTCCTAATAGTCTTCGTGAAGCCTCTGCTGCGATGGGGGCGAGTCGAACGGAGACCGCCTTAAAAGTCGTGTTCAAAACTGCTCTCCCTGGTATTGGTGCAGCTGTACTCCTTTCATTGGGAAGGGCTATTGGTGAAACCATGGCAGTTCTTCTAGTTACCGGAAACTCCCTTCAGGTTCCTTTCAGCATTTTTGATCAATGTTATGTAATGACTTCCGTGCTAGCCAATCAACTGGGACTCGCAGTTGGTGGCTATCCCCTTTTCAAGTCCGCACTCTTTGTAGTAGGACTGGTCCTTCTGATCATTTCAATCATATTTACACTTATTGCGAAGCTGGTTATTCGTTGGGGTATGCGGAAACAGGGGCTGATTCGGTGAAGCGCTTGAAGAAATTTAACTTGCAAAAGCTTCGCCTTCCTAAGAGTCGCCGGGAATTTCTAGATTGGACGGTCTCTGTCATCTTGATCATAGCGGTAATCGTCACTGTGATTCCCTTCTTTTTGGTTGTTGGCGACATTTTACTCAAGGGATGGATGTTACTAAATCCGACGTTCGTTTTGGTGAACATGGATGGATTTGCAGGCGGCGGTATTCGTAATGCGATTGTGGGGTCTATGGAAATCGTTCTTGTAGCTTGTATTATAGCGATTCCCCTTTGTGTAGGGGCGGCAGTTTATACAACTGAGTATACCAAAGGAGGCTGGTTTCTTCGAATTGTCGAAATTACTGCTGATATTTTAGCCGGTGTTCCCTCCATTATCTTTGGTGCCTTTGGTTTAATCTTCTTCGTGGAATTGTTTGGGCGCAGTCTAATTGCTGGAGCATTCACATTGACGCTCATGATGATACCTACTATCCTCCGAACAACCCAAGAGTCCTTGCGTGCAGTTCCAATGTCGTTGCGTGAAGCGTCATTAGCGGTAGGTGCCACGCGGTGGAGTACAACATGGCGCGTGACAGTTCGGGCTGCTTTTGGTGGCATTATGACAGGCATATTATTGGCTGTAGGTCGGGTTATTGGTGAAACAGCACCACTTTTGTTTACCACAGGATTCAATTTCGATTCACCCTGGACTCTGCTTGATGCAGTTGCGACCCTTCCTTTCACCATTTATCAA
>JABXGU010000065.1 GCA_016550415.1 archaeon
AATACTCTCCAATCTAATTTAACCTAAAGTGAAATGGAGAATCGTGCTTATGCGTGTTACTAGTATACCTCAAAGACGCTTTAAAATGCGACAAGAACAGCTAGGCAGAAGACTAGCTAAAGATAGGGTAAAACACTTCATTGTCTTTAATCCAATAAATATCGATTATCTGACAGGATTTGTGCACATACCCACAGAACGCCCTTTTGCTTTGATTGTACAGGAGTCGAAGATTAGTTTCTTTGTTCCAGAGCTGGAAAAACTGCATGTGGAGGAGGAGGTACCATCAGTTTCCCAGATTGGGACTTACTTTGAGTACCCAGATACTGTACATCCAATGAAACACTTTGCTGAATTCCTCAAGAAGGAGCTTAAAGTCAAAGGCAATTTGGGGGCTGAATCCCCAGGTAGTTCTGGGAGATGGGGCTATGAAGGCCCGAAACTGGAGGATGTTCTTGGCTTCACTGTGAAGGTGCTTTCAAACTTGATTACGGATATGCGTATTATCAAGGATGAGGATGAACTAAAGTGCATTAGGGAATCAGCTGTATGGGGAAATGTGGCACACAGACTCCTTCAAGAAAAAACTGTAGCGGGTGCAAATGAAACAGAAGTATCAATAGCTGCATCATTGGAAGCATCAATGGCAATGCGCAAGACACTGGGACCTTCCTATCGTTCACATGGATCAGGTGGGCTTTCAGCTTCAGCTGGATACCGTGGTCAAATCGGTACTTACTCTGCAATTCCCCATGCAATGAATCGGAATGCTGTGTTTCAGGTGGGTGATACCCTCGTTACTGGAGCAAGCGCCAATGTTGCTGGTTATTACTCTGAATTGGAACGAACCATGTTCATTGGACAACCAAGTATTAAGCAACGAAAATATTTTGGAATAATGACGGAGGCACAAGATGCAGCGTTCAACGCCTTTGCTCCTGGAAAACCCTGTTCTACAGTTGACAAGGCGACTCGAGCTGTTTTCAAGGAGCATGGTGTCATCAATTTGGTCCAGCACCATACAGGTCACTCCATTGGTCTTGAGGGACATGAGAAACCATTTCTAGACATAGGAATGAATGAAATAATGAAGCCAGGGATGGTCTTTACTGTTGAGCCAGGCATCTATGATCGTTCGATTGGTGGCTTCCGACATTCAGACACAATTGTCATAACTGGGGATGGCATGGAGCGAATAACAAACTATCCACGGGATATCGAGTCTCTAATAATTGAAGAGAAACATTGAGAAGTTATTCTAAAAAAGATCAATAATAGAAAGAAAGTTACCTCTAGTTAGAATCAACATATTCTCTGGTATATTGTAGAAAAGGTTCATTCAGATTTCTGGTTTGATTGTGGAAGAATAATGGGGATTGGTAGATTACAAGTTGGACAATGTCCCTCTCTTGTAAGGTGAACAGAACTAGTATTGAAACCTAAACGTTCAATGAGTAAAGCTCCGCAATTATGGCATACTGTTTGAGCCCTATCGTGCCCTGGAACATTTCCTAGGTAAATGTACTTTAGACCCGCTTGTGTTGCAGCTTCTGCTGCAGCTTCAAGGGTAGCAATCGGGGTGGGATCCAATTCGCGCATTTTATAGTGGGGATAGAAGCGAAGTAGATGAAGGGGAGTCAATTCACCTAATTCTTTCACAATCCAACGGGATAGAGTTTCAGTTCCTTCAGCTGAATCGCCTTTATTGGTGACGAGAAGATTTGTGATTTCAAGATGCATGTTTGCTGCCTTCATTGATTTTAGGCAAGTATAGATTGGTTCCACGGAGGGGATACCACAGAACTGGCGATTAAAATCCGGATCACCATTACCTTTGAAGTTGACAGTAGCTGCATCAAGGTATGGCGAAATTGTCTCGACAGCTTTGGGTGTGAGGTATCCATTGGTTACAAAGGTGTTGAAAAGTCCTTGTTCATGAGCGAGTTTAGCGGTGTCATAAGCATATTCGAAGAAGATTGTGGGTTCTGTATAGGTATAGGAGATACCGCTGCATCCTGATTGGAGAGCCATGTCCACTATCTTTTGTGGTGATAGAGAGTGCCCAGAGATTTCTTTTTCATGACTAATTTGCCAGTTTTGGCAGAACAAACATTTGAAATAGCAGCCAACTGTCGCTATCGACATAACCAATGAACCGGGATGAAAGTGCCAGAGGGGCTTTTTCTCAATGGGGTCCGGGTTAGCTGAGCAAGCTTTGCCATATACAAGCGAGTATAATTTGCCCTTTACATTCTTCCGTACTGAGCAGACTCCCACTTTTCCTTCAGGAATGTTGCAACCTCTACCACAGAGGTTACATTTTACCTGATTATCCTTCAAGGAATTGTATAGCATTGCTTCATGCATTCTTTTGCTCCTCCGTTAACTTACTCATTGCGTAATGAGTTGGCTCAATCAGTTATCCTCTGTTCAGTTGGATAATATTAGAATTGAGATTAAAAATTGCACCTAGATGGTCTATTTATCTTTGCGAAGACATCGCATGTACTCTTAAAGAAGAGAGTAATTGCTTTTGATAATCTGGCAAGAGAATGACCAGCATCTTAATATGATAGAAAAAGAGCGGAAATATGGGAGTGAAAATTATTGCCCAAATATGAGCTTGGTGAATTAGAGATTACAGACCATGAAAGCGAAACACTTACTGGAGCATTCGGACTTGAGGAGGAACGATTTAAAGAAATTTTAGACATCGCTGAAGAAGCATGGCAAACTGAAGAGACCGTCTCCGAAAGTGTCGAACTCTTAGCTAAAAAACTGAAGGGTTCTGAGCTTGTCGTTGGACTATTAGTCCTTGGGCGAATATGGAAAGAAGAAGATGACAAGTTCGAAGAAGAGAAAGACACCGATTAACAACAGGAAATCCGCATTGTCATCATATCAAAAGATAGCTGGCAAGAATGAAAAGAAAAATTAGTTTGATTGTCCTAACATATTATGAATTTAGATGCCTTTTACACCATACCACTGGGGACCAAGCTTACTCATCGGACTACTGTTATTCCCATTCCTTGATTTACCTTGTCTTATAATTGCCAGCGTCATTGTAGACATCGAACCATTAGTCATAATGATGCAAGGTGGATTCCCACTTCACGGTTTCTTCCACACCTATCTTGGAGCAACACTTGCTGGATTAGCCTTAATTCCAATCGTATACCTCCTACGGAATCTCTTTGCTTCAATAATCAATCTCTTCGGCTTGAAACAACCGACATCCTTGGTCAAGATTTCCGCAACTTCTCTGATAGGTACTAATTTTCATGTTTTTTTAGATTCGTTTCTTTATTCAGAAATGCAACCATTCTTCCCACTTGTTGCCAATCCATTTTATGGGCTACTGGTATCTAGCCAAATTTACTTGTTCTGTATTGTCTCCTTTATAGCCGCAGTTCCAGTCTATGTGTTCCATGTCTGGCGAACTTGGAAAAGCCATGATTTGATGGCGCACTAGTTTTTTTCATTGGATTTCAGATGTGATAAGACCATAGGATTATAGTGACATTTATAATAACACACAATTCTCAAGGAAACCGATTATATGCAGATTACTGTTCGTTACCTTAGCATTATCAGAGAGATTACAGGAACACGTGAAGAAAGAATCAAAGCGCGAGAGGGTTCAACTGTAGAAGACTTAATTGGAATCCTCATTGAGAAATATGGAGAAGCCTTTCGCCGGATTTCTCTCTCTGGAAGGGAGAGCAGAGGCCTACAAATTGTCTATTTCCTGAACGGACAGAATATCAAAGCCCTTGATGACTTTAAAACAAAGATACCAAATGGAAGCGAATTAGTAATAATTCCCCCAGTGGCTGGCGGCAGTATAGGCTAGCCTAGCTTGCCTGGATCATCATAGTGCGGATTTTCTTGATGGATTTGGTTAATTAAATCTGGATAGAAAATATCAGTATAGCCCAAGGCTTTTGAGATGTATCCCATTTTTCTTAGAACTGGTATAAACGCTAATGTTGATTCTGCGTATTCTTTTGGTAAGCTGGCACAATATTTTGGTGAAACCCGAAAAACCCGTAACAGAAATTCTTCGTCAACTATTCCGATTTCTTTGGTGGCTAACTTAACAGCTTCTTGTGGGTTGTTCCGAATCATATTATTTGCCTCTTCGTGCAACAGTAAGAAATCTGAAAGAATTTCAGAAGTATTCTTGATGAAGTCAAGTGTTGCTACGATTCCATAACTGGGATTATATGGCCAAATTCTATGGGGTGGAATCACTATTCTTGCATCTAGAAACTTTGACGCTAATATTGCTAGGGGTGGCGTTCCGCATCCACATGCCACAACCTTATCCTCCAAAGCCTCCAGAATAAAGTCAGCCCAACGAAAGTTCTTGACTTCAACCTTTTTTGTTAATCCTGCACCATCGATTAACCATCTTAGAATTACATCATGAATTGAGCCTTCGGAGGGAGTTCCGATTGCACATCCTTTGAATTGATTAAGTGTACCATCTATGGTGCCAATCTCTTCGAATGTTTGATATTCTTTTGATGCTATCAAAACAGTACCCTCAATATGACCACCTGCAACACACTGAATCTTCAAACCGTGATCTATCCCAATCATTGCAGGAGGCAGACCAATATAACCGAGGTCCAGCTCACCTTTGAAGAATGATTGAACCATTGCAGGACCGGTTGGGAAAAGCCTCCATTCTGCTTCAATACCCAGTCGTTTGGGAATCCAATTTCCACCTTTAATGATGAAAGCAGTATGATAAGCAGTTGATAGATATCCAATGGTTATCCTGTTCATCTTTCCATATCTCATCTAATTTGCAGCTAAATAATTTCTTCGAGCAGCATATTAGCCAATAGTTTGATTCACTCCTGCTTGTCAAAAGTACCTATTGAGAGTATTGGAGAAGCTAGATGCCCCATCGGTCGAATAGGGCGAATTTAAAGGTTCTAAATCTTTTCAGCAACCTGAACCTTCGAGGTCGAAGTTAAAACAGGATTACTATTTTGCATGGCAGAACACAATTTTTCGAATGCCTGCTTCACATTTTCCCCAGATTTTGAGGAACATTGAATATAATCAGAAATATTATTCAAAGTGCAAAAAGCCTGAATTTCATCAGAAGAAATCCTTTGAGGCAAATCTGCTTTATTCCCAACTAAAACCGTAGCATGCAGCTTTGGAAGATTGATGTAGGATAAAATACGATTCAGCCATTCTCCACATTCATCCAGGGACTCAGGATTAGCCAAATCAAATACCAGCATTACACCAGAGGCACCACTACAGAAACGGGGCATTAAACAACGAAATCTAGAATGTCCACTAAGATCCCAAATGCTCAAACTCACAGGACCCGCATCGCCCATACAAACCTTCTGAGCAAAATTCACACCAATAGTTGGTGAAACATTGAAAAAATTCTGAAATACAAGACTGTTTACCAAACTTGTTTTCCCAACGTCACTTGCCCCAGCTATCAACACTTTAGCCATAGGCTGAAGATGATTAAGAATCAGATTAATCCCTGAAATTCGATAGCAAGGACACTTAAAGACCCCACAATTGAGCTCAAAAGAAAGAAGTGGTGGTCGCATACCCAGAAAATATATCGCTCCAGAACCAGCGCATCGGATTCCTTTCGAAACCGACACACTCAAGCGGTACGTAGCGGCCAGCTAAACACCTCGCCGAAGCTTGATGCGTGCACTGCCGCTCGTTCAAACCGGTCTTTTACCGGAGCCCTTGTCCACGGTTCAGCGTTATAGTCGCCTATCCCACTGTGAGCTTATCAAGCCCAACAACCGCGGATTGGGTGTCTCGTCTCGGGACCCGCTTCGCGCTTAGATGCTTTCAGCGCTTATCGGGCACGGCGTAGCTGCCCAGCGATGCCTTATCAGACAACTGGTACACCAGAGGCCGCGGCCTGCCGTTCCTCTCGTA
>JABXGU010000602.1 GCA_016550415.1 archaeon
AAGAAAACTAGCTCGCTTACACTTTTTACTCAAGTTTTTCTATCATTTCCCTTTTTTTAACTTTACAGCTCCTGCATTTTTTGTTACTCATGGTTCCGTGTAGTCTTGACTTATACATGACTACGAGGAATACAAGTACCGTGAGTATGAGAAGTAATGCGTTACATGTTGGAAATTCTGGGATTGTATTGTCTTGGATGTTTTCGTTGTTTTGTACGTGGTTATCAAAGAGTTTATTATTGCTTGAATCGTGTCCCCAGATTTTAATGCCATTCCCCCCGTTTCCTGTTACAGTATTTTCGTAGATGACGGCCCCTCGAGAATCGTAGAAATTGATACCATTCTCTTGGTTGTTTGTTATACTATTCCCATTAACAATTGTATCTTCAGAATTCCATGAGTGAATACCATCCTTGATGTTTGTCGTGATATTATTTTCTGTTATTCGATTGCCAATGCTTTGCTCATATGGAGCAAAGAGAACTACGCCGTAGCGGTTTTTTGCTATGTAATTTTTGGCTATAAACGAATTGTCTGTGGCAACCAGCAGTACACCTTGGCTATTGTTAGTAAGTACCAAATCTCGGACTGTTATACCTGTGCAGTTTACAAGGGCTACGTATCCAGCATCATATGGCACAGTTTTGTCCTGCTCGTTAACCCAATAGATGATAGGTTTGCCATTTACCGTGTTTGAGTCGTCGATGTCGTTGATGAAGTGTGTCATTTGAACACAGGTTTCGCAGGAAACGCAGAAATTATATTGGTTATTGGTCAGCTGGTTGTTTCTGAAGGTGTTGTTTGGGGAGTGGTTGAGGGTGATGCCGATGGTGTTGTTAGCGATTATGTTGTTAAAAAGATTGTTGCTGCCTGAGAATAACCAGAAAGTTACTCCATATTCGTTGTCGGTTATTGTATTTCCAGAAAGGGTAATATCTTTACAACCATCCATTGACATTCCAAAGGTGAATTCGATTCCATAAGTGAAGCCTCTGATGTGGAGGTTCTGAATTTTCACACCTGTTATTTCTTGAAACCAAATACCTGTTCGATCCCCATTCCCTTGGAGAGTATAACCTGCTCCGTCAATAACTATTCCGTTGCGAAAGATTACTAAGCTGCCGACAATATCTGCCTTGAAGGTGTAGATATTGCAGCTTTGCTGAATCTTATCCGTTCCCATTACAGCTCCGCTGGCAGTAATCTCGATGGTGTGATCAGGTATTGGTGCAGGAAAAAAATTAGCTGAAACTATGCCTATACTCTGTGGGACATAGACTAATGAAAGGATGAGTAAGAGCAAAATAAATGAAGAAAACTGTTGCTTCATATAACTGATCTCCAAGCCTTTTTAAATAAAACAAATCCTATGCAAGAAACCAATATGAATATTAAAATCAAACCCGATGGAAACTCTGGAAGCACTTCAATTTCTACTGGTTCCATCAATGGATAGTTGTCCTGATTGTTGATGTTGATAACATAGGGGCTGTCTCCAATTCGGTCCCCATCATTGTCGTTGCCGTTATAGTCACTCCAATAATTTCCTTTCCTGCCATCATCCCAAAAATTGGTGGCACCATCTACCAATTTAGGCGGCTCTCGCTCTCCACCTGGAAGAAGAGGTTTGTCGAGTCCAGGATAAGTCCAGACTCCCAAGATGCTTGCTTGAAGCGACTCTGTGACGCTATTATTTATGAAGTTATTATGCTGAATAACGTTGTTTTTTTGAGCACCCTCAAGTCTTATGCCCCAACAATCATTCTCCACTATGGTGTTCCAAGTGATTGCGTTTTCAACCGCATTGCTAATCCAAATACCCAAGCCATTTCTTGAAATGTAATTTCCCATAATTATGCCATTTGGGCCATATCCGAACCCAATCCCACAGCCCTTGTTTAAGGTGATCGTGTTTTCAATAACCTTGGAATCCTGAATGTCACTAAAGAATACACCATTTCCATTATTCTCCATCACAAGATTCTTAGTAACAGTGTTATTATTGGCTGAAGATTCAACGCAAACTCCGTCCTTCACATTGGCAACTATTTTATTCCTCGAAATAACATTGTGACCTGAGCCGTAACCAAGGCTGATGCCATCCCAATTATTATTTCCAACATGATTGTCAGAAACCACATTGTTAGAAGATCCGATAATTGTTATGCCATTCAAATTGTTCGTTACGAGGTTTCTACTGACTGTCGAGTCGATTGTGTAGCAAAGCAAAATACCATCCACATTGTGGTTAAGGCTTAAGTCCTGAATCGTTATTCTGCTGCAGTTCTTTAGCACCACCCACCCCGCGTCAGAGGGTACAGTCCTATCGTGCTGTCGCACCCAATAATAGATTGGTTTGCCATTTATCGTGTTCGAAGTATCGATGTTATTGATGACACCAAAGCTGCGTTCAGAAATTGCGCCATCGTTGTTGTTGAACTGGTTATTTTCAAAAACAATACCTAAAGCAGAAACAACTCCGTAGGTGTTGTCTGCAATGTAGTTGTCCGAAACCTCGTTCCCCGATGAAAAATCATAAAATGCGATGCCGCATGTGTTATTGATTATTGTGTTACCAGAGACTTTGTTGTGTCGAGAAGACGTGGTACCAAAATTCAGCCAAGTGAATTTAATTCCATAATCAAAGCCGCATATCTTCAGGTTCTTTATTATTACGCCGCTTCTTTCTTGAATGAAGATACCTGACCCG
>JABXGU010000603.1 GCA_016550415.1 archaeon
CTATTGACTCCACAAACATCGGGCTCTCTGGAGGAGCCTCGGTAACATTGATGTAGTCAACCTTAGTCTCGTTATCCGAGCCACACGCGTTTGAAGCAGTTAATGAGACAGTGAAGGTTCCCGTGTCCTGGTAAGTATAAGTCGGGTTCTGTTCCATAGATGTGCCTCCGTCACCGAAATCCCAGCTCCAACTCGTAGGATTATTTGTAGAGAGATCCGTAAAGTCTACGGTCAATGGTGCATCACCCGATGTCGGATCACCCACAAAATCTGCCACTGGAGCAGCAGAAACAGTGATGTAAGCATTCTTGGTTTCGGTGTCCGAACATATGCTGGAAGTAACTGTTAGACTCACGGTGTAGGTGCCAGCAGAGGTATATTCATAGGATGGATTTTGTGCGGTGGAAGTTCCACCATCCCCGAAATCCCAGGACCAGGAGATTACCGGACCACTCGAGAGGTCAGTGAAATTCACAGTCAAAGGCACACAACCTGAAGTGGGATCACCGGAGAAGTCTGCCACCACATCGCAAGGTTCTCCTACTGCATCCAGGGAGTTGTAGGCATTTATCCTGCCTGAGCCCAGTTTGCCCTCGTATCCAGGGTTGAGGTGATCTATGGGATCTGCGTAGTCGACTATGTAGGTCCAGATGTCGGAGCTGCTCAGGGTCGGCTCATAGGACTTCAGAAGCGCAGCTAGCCCGACCACATGGGGGCAGGACTGCGAGGTTCCGCTGATCATGGCAATGTAATCACCAGCTGGATCATCGTAGCTGTGATAAGTGCTTAAAACATCCACGCCGGGCGCTGATACTTCGACCCAGGTTCCGTAATTGGAGAAAGAAGCTTTGACGTCAAAAGAGTCAGTGGCAGCCACATCCAAAACATCGGTTCTGGCTCCCAGATAGTCAGGAGTCTCGCTGTTGCTATTACCCGCAGCAGCAACAACCAGAACTCCCTGGGATATGGCGTAGTCTACTGCGTCTCCGAGACCGCCCGAATTGGATGAACCCCAGGAGCAGTTTACTGCAGTTGCACCCATATTAGCAGCATAATACATCGCCTGTGCGCAAAAATCCATCCTGACATAGCCCATTCCAGAGGGATCAGTCCAGCCAACTCTTAAAGCCATCAACTTGACTCCATTAGAAGGTTCGTATCGCGAAGAATTCCAGCCACCAGCCATTCCAGCCCCACAATATGTGTTATTGGTGATAGCACCAACAATCCCCGCCACGTGGGTTCCATGACCGTTGTGGTCTCGAGGATCGTTATCCTCTTTTTTACAATCTTCAGTTCGGTGGCAAGGTCTTGCCCCGTCCACCCAGTCCCAGCCAATCCAGTCGTCCACGTAGCCATTGCCATCATCATCTACTCCGTTGGACTCTTTACCACTGCCATACTCACCAGAGTTGATCCACATATTCCCCTGGGTCACATCGTCTGGAGCTAGATAGCCCCCAAGATCTCTATGATAGTATCTTACACCGCTATCTAAAATTCCCAGAATAACTGAAGCATCCCCTGTCTCAAGATCCCATGCTGCAGCAGCATCCACAACATGATCCGCACTTCCCTGTTCAAAATGCCACTGGTAATAGGGGAAGCTTGGCGGCGGGTCGTCAAAGTAGGGATCATCCGGAACGCCCACTACGGGATGAATACCAATGGGTTCCACATTTTCCACAAAAGGGTTCTGGGCATAGGCATTCAACACTTGCTCCAGGGCTACAGGTGCTCTGAATCTTAACACGTAATGCCTGGACAGATCAGGAACACCAGGCTCAGCTTTGGCTCCCGGAAACTGGGCTTTCATCCGGTCAACCCCGAACCTGTGATTCAGAACATCAAATGTACTTATACCGGTGACCGGAACGCCGTTCTCCGTTCCCACTGTAAAAGCTTTTACATCGGTTTTGAATTTTACTACGAACTCGTTTGGCACATACTGAACTTCATCTGGCGTAGGCTGAAAGGGAATCCTGACTGCCTTTTCTGCGAAACTCAAAGAGGTAAAAGAGAAGATTGCAATCAACAATAAAATTGTAATTCTTTTCATATTAACACCCCAAAAGCTTAAGTTTTAAGATTTACCTGTTCTTAAAGTTTACCCCTTTCAATATCACCTCCTTAATGGTCTTAAAGTTAAAACTTTAGAGAATGTCTTTAAACATTATATAGATATTCTCTTCTTGCACCTCCTTTCGATTACAGAACTTACATTTTTAAACATCGTTATTTTTTGATAAAGATCAAATAACGTACATAAATAACATAGATGAATTTTCAAATTTGTCAAGTATATTTTTTTTGAAAAAATGTTTTTTTAATCCAATTCTTGTCAATTATTTACAAGTACAAATAAATGCTTTATGTTAATATTTTGCACATCTTAAACTATATAAATTTATCCACTCAGGTTAATATACAGGATAACTAACTTGGATAAAAGCTATGAAAAAAACCGCCCCCGAAATAAGGAGACGGTTTTTCTCTAAGTCGTTATTAAAATTGAGATCACTTCATCAAAATCATCTTCTTGGTCGTCACAATATCGCCAGCTACAACTTTGTAGAAGTAGATTCCACTGGACACCACATTGCCAGATTCGTTGGTTCCATCCCAGGTTATGGTATGAGTTCCAGCGCTCAGGTGATCGTTAACCAGTGTCTTTACCTTCTGGCCTGCAATGTTATAGATCACAAAGCTCACCTTGCTCTCAACAGTCAAGCTTAAAGAGAATTGAGTCTCAAGATTGAACGGATTGGGATAGTTCTGAGTAAGAGAGAACTCAGAAGCCCTTCTCGAAGCCAGCTTGGCTGCACCTACATAAATTGAGTCAATCGTCTCACCAAGATCGCCTCTAAACACATATCCAGATGCAATCACATCATCCACATAGAAGTACCACCAGCCAATAGGATTCTTAACCTTGTCCGACTCGCATGATGCCGTTCCGTTCTTCTTCGTGCTCATGACGTCTGTATCTGTAGTCAAACCACCCCAGTGGCTGTGAACCTCTCCCTTGAAAACAGGATTGTTGTCCTGATCTAACACCAGCACAGCCGCTTGAGCATTGGTGTTGGGACCTTTGGATTCAATAGACAGATCAATACTCTGAATAAAGACATATGGAACCGGAGCCTCTTCGATAGTAAAGAAACCATC
>JABXGU010000604.1 GCA_016550415.1 archaeon
GATCTTAAGAACGGGAACACATTTGGTGCAACCGCATTTTGTTCCTATGGTCTGTTCTGGCTCACATTTGTCTACATTAATTTCTTGCCTGCAATGGGGTTAGCTCCAGTCATTTCAGACCCTGCAATCAAACAACTCGTGCTAGTGCCCTATCTATTCATGTGGGGGCTATTCACTTTCTGGATGTTCCTCAGCACGTTAAAGACAAATTATGCTCTAATGTTCGTCTTTGCCTCTCTAGCAGTTCTCTTCTGGCTCCTTGCCCTTGGTCACTTCTTCTACTATAACCAAGGAATTACCCTAATCAACATAATTGCTGGCTACGAAGGTATCATCTGTGGATTCAGTGCGATCTACTTGGCTATGGCTGAGGTCATGAGTGAAACCTACGGAAATGACGTAATGCCTATTGGTCGCAGAACCAAATAACTGGGCAAATATCCGCAGAAAACCCAAATAGGGTTCCGCATATCATTTCCCAACTGAGCGGACAAATACACCATAGTGCAATGAGGATGATAGTGTTTTGAACCCACCTAGCATCCTCTCCTTCTTTTCCCTCGCAAGTATTTTCAATGGCATAGACGCCACATTTTAGAATCAGAATTTTTCCTGTTTAATAAAAGTAAAAGGCGTCCTATTCTGCTAAAAATAGAAGTGAGTGTATATGCAAGAAAATACCACCGACTTACCTTTAGTAGATGCATATGTCGTGCTACGACGTATTCTGAATGAAAAGAAATGCCAGATAGTCCGAGCTACCCCGCCACAAGGTATCATTGTCCAGCAAGGCTCTTGGTTGGGTTTTTCTCCTAAATCAATGGCTAAATTCATTCAATTTCAATTGACTTCTTACGGAGAGGGTACAAAAGTCAGGGCGGTCACTTATTGGTCAAATCTTCTTGTAGGCTCTCTTGCGATGGGATACACCGCCTGTTTGTTTATTCTGGGCTTTGCATCATTAATCCTCATGCAGAGTGGAATACCTATTCTCTCTAGGTCTTCTTTGGGTCAGCTTATTCTGGTCTTAAGTGGAATGATTTTCTTTCTGATTCTTATGCATCTCTATAGTTATCTACGACGCGCCACTATCACAGATAAAATTCTGGTAATCTTAAAGGCACGTGGTTCATATCAATATGGTGCCCTTACCCGTGCAAGACAAAGAGCTCAAATGCAAACGGGTTCTAGTAATAATAGATAATCTTTTGGCACGTTAAGAAGCTAGGATTTTACTCTCATCGTCACTACATCGTGGTGCATTACTTGATACCTCGTGAAGCTATAGTGAAGACTTTCTATGAACGATTTTGCCGTCCAGTGCTTAAGCAATTGGAGGACCCAGCTGCTACTCAAGAGGCTTGTCTAAAGAAGATACTGAAACGGTGTGGAAATACTGTCTTTGGAAGACAATATGGCTTCTCGGATATCACTTCTACCGAAGAATTCCAACGCAAGGTTCCCCTAGCAACTTATGAGAGTATGCAACCCTACATTGTTCGATGTAGTCGAGGCGAGCAGAATGTTCTCTTCCCAGATAAAATCGTAAAATTCTTCGTCACCTCTGGAACCACAGGGAATCCAAAATATCATCCATTTGGCGAGTTTCGCGCTGAGGAATTCATCCTTGACAGTCTAATGGCGAGTATCTTCTACTTGGTTCATACTGGAAATTATGATATCATGGATGGAGCAGTTTTAACTCTAACAGCTTCTCCTAAATTGGGACAGAAAATTGGCGAATACGATGTAGCCTTCTTTTCTGGAGGAATCACTGGTCTTCCCTTACCAGAACGGCTGCAAAAACTCAGTATTTTACGATTTGGAATGAGTGCTCGTCGAGTTCCGCCACAAGAGGTTGCCCTTTGCAATGATTGGGCAGAAAAGTTCTACCTCACGGCACGACATGCAGTGGCAGCTGATGTCAGGTCAATCATTGGTGAAACCTCAAAAATAGTTTCTCAACTCAGGAAAATTAGCTCAGACTACTATACTCGTCTACTCGCCGATCCCGCATTGGATGAAAAGACCAAGGAAAAAATTCGAAAGGCTTCTCAAAACGATTCTATCAATCTTCAAGAACTTTGGTCCAACTTCCGTTTAGTCCTAGCTGGAGGTGTTTCACTCACACCTTATCGAAGGCAAATTCAGGATTTTCTTGGCGATGTGGATATCTGGGAGCAATATGGGGCATCTGAGGCATCTTTGGGTCTCCAGATATTCCCTGACAAAGGAATCATCCCGATGATTCATAGAACCTTCTTCGAATTCATTCCCGACGATGAAGAAGATACTACACCAGTTACAATTGGTGATGTGAAGAGAAATACGCCATACCGAATTATTGTCACAAATAATGGCGGCTTTTATCGCTATGATCTCGGTGACTTAGTTTTATTCACCGATTTAGATCCCCCAGTAATTGGAGAAATCAGCAGAAAAAAGGCACTTGTAAGTTTAGTTGGGGAGCGCACGAGCGAGGAATTGATACTTCGAGTGCTAGAACGTTCTTGCGAGCAGTTCAATACCAACTTCATCGACTTTGCCCTACTACCAGAAGTCACAGAAAAGATAATTCGCTATCATCTATTTGTTGAATTCACTCAACTCCCAGATGACCTTGAAGAGTTCACAAATGTGGTCGATACTCGTTTGAGCACTGCCAGTTTCATATACTCAATTAAACGGAAACAAAAGGTCATGTCCAGTCTCGTCGTCGTCCCAGTCCAACCCGGTGGTTTTGATACCCTACTACTTAAGCTAGGAAAGACCCTAGAACAAGGTAAATTGCCCAGGCTTCTAACACCTGAACTCAGTCGCCTGGTTCCCACATTAAAGAGGACAAACTGACCTGCAAACTACTAGCCCTATTATTTCCAGCAAATCGAGTACAGTGCACTAGCCGACTCTTCACTAAGACTAAACACCTTGCAACTCATGATGATGAAGAGGTTGGCACTAGCCAACTGACTACTTGTCTGCTGATTGGTGTAACGACTGGTACGTAGCCTTACGTTGCTCCTTATTGAGAGTCTTCAGGTGCTCGATGAGAGCAACCTTCTCATCATCGGTAAGTCCAGGAATCTTAGCGAGTTCACGATGAATCTCCGCCTCAACAGCTGTGAGTACCGGTGGTAATGGCTCTACACCTTCAACTTCCTCCAGAGGAGGCATCTCCTCTGTGGGTGCTGGTGGTTCAACAGGCTCAATTTCCTCCAGCGGAGTCAGTTCTCCTTTGGGAGCCTTTGCTGGTTTTGCTGGCTTTGCTGGCTTTGCTGGCTTTGGCGTTTCTGGGCGCTCACGTTGAGTGAGGAAGTCCATCCGGCGCTGAGCCATCTGTCTACGAAGATCATTCAAGAACCAGACTCGGTCCACACGAGGAATCTTCCGCATTTCCTCTGCTAGCACAGCTTTCTCCTCTGCACCTAAGCCTGGAATCTTATCCAACTCAGTTAAGATGTCCTCCTCTGTTGCAGTAACCTCCTCTATCTCTTCAGTGGTTGGCATCATAGCGGGAGTAGCAACAATACCGATTGTCGCCATGGCTTTAGTAATGGGTTCTTCTACTGTTAAGCCTCGTTCATGGAAGTGCTTCCGGTCCTTCCGACTCAACTTATAGCTCTGGCGCTTATCAACTGACTTGGCTAACTTGCGAAGACGTCGCACCTCCCAAGGAATTGAGAGAACTCGAGCCCATAATGCCCAAGCGGTCAGGCAAACAATTAGAGTAACTGCGGCTATGGAACCAACTGTAATTAGGAACTTGGTTTCAGGGGTGAAATCAAGGGTTATGTATTCTTCGTAAGTTGAAGTCTGGTAATCAGCTTTTGTCGCAGAAAATGTGACCATTCCTGAACTTGGCAACATACCTTGAATGTAAACCTCATAGTAACCTGAAATAGTCAAGTTTTCCTCCACTGTAATAGATCCTACTGGAAGCGTTCCTGAAAGGATGGGTTCAATGAAAGCATTTCTTACGCCAGCATTATGATAGGTATCCATGATAACCATTGTCAGGTGGTTAGTTTGCCAAACATAATAGACTTCAGACAGATTAGTGTCAGGGTGCCACGACAATTCCATTGGAATTTCAGTGGTGACAAGATTGAATGTAACTATTTGATCTACGCAGTACTCCCGGATGAATTTGAAAACAAAATTACCAGATGTGCCACTGAAGTCAATTAGAATTTGAACAGTCCAGTATCCTGTACTATTATCATAGATGAAACTTTGAACCTTACCTGCAACAATGTAACTTAGCGTTCCTGAAGCTTCCATCCAATCCGCTAATGTGTTGCTATCATTGTCAGCAAACCAGACGGTAAATTCCAATATTTCGCCCTTGGGAATATACCAAGTATTCTGGTTGACATCGATAGAGATATTATAGTCAATTCCGTCTATCGTACTTAATGACCATGCAGAAATAAACTGGAACTTAGTTGGTCGTTCATCAATTAACAGCCTAACTGGATACGATGTA
>JABXGU010000605.1 GCA_016550415.1 archaeon
CAGAGATTAACGCTATGTAGGTTAGTTTAAAGTCAATTGGCAGCATCAAGAACACAATTACTATTTTCACTATAATTAAAGATAGAATTAGAACAAGAGATATTTTTGAAAGGAATGCCAACTTTTGATCTTTGAGAGGTTCAGAATTGGGGTCTGCAGGAAAAGTATAGTTTTGAAAGTCCTTTCTATAAAATATCCTTAGAAGTAGAAAGGCAAGACCGAGATTTAGTATGGTGGGGATGAGGAGGTATGAGAAGAACGTGATAAATGGGTTAATTATACCTCCATTGATTGCGATTAATAGATTTTGCGGGTTTCCAATAGGACTCATCACACTGCCAATTGTTACAGCAAAAGCCAGTGCAAGCAATGGGATACGCGCTGGCAAATTATGTTTCTTAGCAAGAAGAATCGCAACAGGAGTACCAATAATTGCTACAGTATCATTCATCAAGAACGCGGATACAAATCCAAATCCGAAGAGAAGTAGTAGGAGCAGTAATTCTGGAGACTTTGCTCGTCTGAATAGTCGCTGTGTTAGATGCTGCAAATAGCCACTATCTTCGAGAGCAGTGCCGACTACAAACATACCGAAGAGAAATAACATGACATCCAAGTTGATTGAGAGAAGAGCATCAAAAATTGAAATTTGCCCAGTGACCAAAACAGCAATTGCGCCAAACAACATTATTTGCCATATCTGGAGTTTGATATTTCCAACCTTTCTCACGACAATAAGTACGAAGACAATGATTAGAACAGCAACTGGTATGATCACGCGCCATATCGCTTTGACATGCTAATTTAAGGTTGATGCTATCTAAGGATTGACCCGATGAACAAACTTACCCCCACTAGCTACATTTTCCTAAAGTCCCTTTCTCCTGCTTGGAATAGCTTCACCAACCTAGTTGCTGCTCTCGATAAGTCCACATTTTTAGTTGAGAGGCTAGTTCAATCAATCTAATTATATACTTAAATATTTGAATATATCAATACGATTGAACTGTCAAAGTGATTGATTTGCCTAATAATTCCCTGCAGCCAACGCGTTCCACTAATAATGATGAAACTGTTAGAATGGGTCTTTTCGAGAAGTACTTGACTCTATGGATCCTCTCCTTTATGGTCCTTGGTTTGCTGGTTGGATTGTTCTTTCCTACATTCACCGCCACATTAGCAGGCTTTCAATTTGCAGGTTTTTCGATTCCCATTGCGATTTGTCTTTTCTTTATGATGTTCCCTACCCTCATCAATATCGAGTATGGCGAGATTAAGAATGCAGTTAGATACCCTAGGCCTCTTATTATCACATTAATTGCTAACTGGGTAGTTAATCCAATATTGGGATTTGTATTAGCCAGCACAATTCTTGCTGCTAATCCTCAGTATGTGATTGGTGTTATTCTTCTTGCAGTTTCTCCTTGCACGGCAATGGTTCTTTTCTGGAATAAATTCGGAAAAGGTAACATCAACCTCGGGCTAGTAATTACCTCCATCAATTCCATTCTTATCCTCTTTCTTTATGCGCCGCTTGCCTCCTTCTTCATTGGCTTCTATATTACCGTTCCATTCATCACGCTACTCTTTGGCACCATGTTCTTCCTGGTACTACCCCTCGTAGCGGGCATAGTTGTTAAACGTCATGTCTACAATACTAGGGGTCGGGAATGGTATGGAACTAGCTTCAAGCCAGTTTTGGATAAAATTGCCATTGCTGCTCTCCTTATTACCCTCGTTGTCCTTTTCTCCTTCCAAGGACAGGTGATACTTACACAGCCATTGAATGTGCTTTGGATTAGTAGTGTCCTACTTTTGAACTATGCAATTATGTTCACCTCAGTCTTTCTCATTGGCTACAAAATCAATTTTACCTATGAACAGACTGTTACGACAACCATAATCGCTAGTAGTTCCCACTTC
>JABXGU010000606.1 GCA_016550415.1 archaeon
AAGATACTCCTCCACCAATTCTTCCGGTTCCTGAACCAGAAGAAGTCCCAGAGGAAGTCGTTAAGGAAGAACCTGAACCTGAGACAGACTCTTCCTCTAAGGAAACCCGAACTCCCATTATCTTTGATGTAGCTGAATCCTCTGAGACTACAAAAGAACCTGCCCCTGAAGAAGCTGCTCCTGAGGAACCCGAAGACGAGGATGAAGACGCCTTTTTCTTCTAGCAGACCTGAACCTCTTCTGTTCACTGAGGAGCGCTTAGAAGACCCAACCTGCAGTTGATGTTAGATGACAAAATATGACACCAGCCAATCCTATGCCGTAAAGCTCTATTTGGGTATCTCATAGGAGCTGATATTTTCTGTGATTGGTGTGAACCTGATGTCATTCGCGTTGCTCCGATTTCTTTCTACAATAACCTTGATTGACGTGTTTCATTTCGTTGAATCCTTCAGGACCGCAAGTGGTCTGTAGTGAACGTTCAAAAGCCTCAAGACACAATTACACATAAGGTGGAATCTTCATGGGCATCCCTATCAAGCGTATCAAGCAAGTTGAGACTCCTCCTTACACAATTAACGAAGAACGGCTTGCACGTTATAATCTCGATAACCTAATTTTCAACCGCGTGTATTCAGATTCCCATTGGCCAGGCCATCAACGGATGATCGATGAACGGGTTCCCGAGCTCATTCAACACCCGAAACTCGGTTATTCCCACGTCGATTTTGCCTTAGAGGAAGCCGCCTGGACCCTCCACGATACATACAAGGGCACCTTTGCACACTCCCGAATTTCGAAATTTCGTGAACCTGCAGCAGAACTGGACCATGATCTATCGAAAATTAACTTCGAAGTTCCCGAACCCCTCAAGATGAGTGCTTATGTTAAACGAGCAGCCTTCCTATACGGTGCTTCTCTCGTCGGGATTTGCCAAGTTAATTCCAATTGGATTTATGCTAATACTGATATTCCAGAGGATTGCACTTCAGCCATCGTTATGGCTATTCATATGGATCCCGAAGGCATTGCCACCTCTCCAGCTATCCCTGCAGCTGCCGCCACTGGTGTTGGCTATTCCCGAATGGGTTTCGTACTTGCTCTTCTCGGTGAATTTATCCGCAATCTCGGGTACACAGCAATTCAAAGTGCCAACGACACAGGACTTAGTGTTCCCCTTGCAATTGATGCTGGTCTTGGGCAACTGGGACGTCATGGTATCCTAATCACTCCCGAATTTGGAGCATGTGTGCGCCTCTGTAAAATCTTCACGAACCTCCCCCTCCATTACGACCAACCCATTGACTTCGGAGTCACCGAATTCTGTAGTAGCTGTAAATGTTGTGCAGAAGCTTGCGAAGTCGACGCCATTTCTAAAGATGATGACCCCACATTTACTCCCTCCTGTAAATCCAATAATCCTGGAGTGTTAAAATGGCCAGTCAACGCTGAACTCTGCTATGAATTCTGGTGTGATAATGGCGGTGATTGCTCCACTTGTATCGCAGTTTGCCCCTACACAAAACACACCTTTAATGATGTCCCATTGGATCCTGACAAGTTTTGGGAGACCAAAAACCCCTCCAAATCTGGTTGATGAGAATGCCTGTCTTTGATGAACTAGCACTCGTCTATGACCAATCCATAGACTGGGAGCAACGGCTTCAACGGGAACTTCCCTTTATTAATAGCCTCATCAAGGACCAAACAAAAGCCCGAATTCTCGACTTGGCTTGTGGCAGCGGACGCCACGCCGTCGCTTTAGCTCAGAGAGGCTATGATGTTATTGGTCTGGATATAAGTTCAGAAATGATTGCTGCAGCTACTCGCCATGCCGAGAAAAACAAAGTGAGGGTCCAATTCCACACTGCCGATATGCAGAATGCAAAAACAACTGTAACTAGTCCATTTGATCTTATATTATGTCTAGGTAATTCACTGGCGCTTCTCCCTTCGATTGATGCTTTGAGAAAAGCCCTTCAAGGAGTCAAATCCCTGCTCTCTAAGGATGGCATTTTTGTTTCTCAGACACTCAACTTCGAAGAAATACGAACTACTCACTTCCGCTTCTTTCCCCTCAAAGCTGGAGTTACAACTGCAGGAAATGAGGTGATTTTTGCACGATTTTTTGAAGGCCTATCTAACAAAATTACAACAACCATGGTGTTTTCGGCATTTGTAAAAACTGAAACCGGCTGGAAAACTAAAACTCGTGAACAGCCCGTTCTTCAGCTCTCTCAAGCCCACCTGAACCAGCTTCTCAGAGCAGTTGGGTTTAAACGGCTCCAATACTACGCAGATTATCAACAGACCCAATTCTCTCCCTCTACCAGCCGAAATCTCGTTTTTCTTGCCCAAAAATAAGGTTTTAAAAGATAATTCTACACCCTGACCCTCTCGATTTTAATACTTCACAGACCTGAGTAGCTATTACTTATCACGATTCAGGGAGGTGATCATGGTGGAAAGAAATACAATCGCCAGGATTTTCATCATCCTTGGCGCAATCCTCCAACTCATCTATCTGGTCACCAATGGCTTCTTTGGCTTCATTATCTTTGTCATCATTATCCTTGGCTCAATATTTACACCTGGTGATCCTCTCTTGGATCTCGCAACGACGACAATGGCTTGGATGTTTCTAACGGTCGTCTTGGGCTTTATTTTCATGATTATTTGGTTCGTCATGGCGAGTATGCCCGGGCGAAGTAGAATCTGGCTAATCATCACAGGTCTACTTGCATTGTTCCTCTGCGGTCTTATTCCTGGTTTTCTAGCCTTTACCCTCTTTGGCACCACTTGGCCTCCCTTCTGGTTAGGTCTCATACTCTCGAGTTGGCTCCCAGGACTTCTCGTCTTCATTGCAGGGATTGTCGCTACAAAACCACTCGAAGCATAATCCACAAAGGCGGTCCGCTAGTAGATGTACAGAAAACTCCATCCCAGAGTCAGGAGAAAGCCCGTAACGATAGTTACAGTGAACAGGACGAACCCATAAAGATGAAAATCGAAGTGGCGTTTCCGGTTCCGTGCATTTGCCATTCCTTGCCTTCTTGTGATAATCCATCCGAGAATATGCAGAATAATCACCATCAAAGCAACGATTCCGTGGAACGTGTAGAAGAGGGCACCACGGAGCAGTATCGTCATACTAACCCAGTAAATGAATACGCCCACAACGGAAAATACATAGGCCATTGAGATTCCCCGGTGTACCCTAGAAGAAATGAAATCGGGGAGATTAGTGAACGCTTCTGTGCGTCGACTAAACTTCAGGCCAGTAATTAGGGCTACAGCACCTAACAGGTATGTTACCGAGAATAGGATAGCATGTAGGCTCCAATGGGAAAAGGGGGATATTCGTGCATCGTCCGACCATCCACGGGATTCCCAATAACCCAGGTAATCGTAGTCAACAACTTCAATGTGTGTAACCCATTTCACCCATTTGTACCCATAATGGCTAGGAGCTACAACTCGTAATGGAAAACCATGTTCCGGGGGAAGCGGTTCACCATTCATCTCATAAGCTAACAACACACCGTCAACATTGGCTTGTTCAATCGACAGAGACGATGAATACCCATCTGCCGCATAGAAGATGACGTCGAATACTGCTGAATTGCTCTGGGCGAGGTCAAGTACATCCACAAGTTTTACGCCTTTCCATTCAGCCGTTGCAGCAATTCCTTCCACACACTGTAACGTCGCGATTAATGAAATAGGAGGAAGGGCAAGTACTTCGTTATAGGTCAAGTTAAGGGGATTTGCGGCTTGTCCATCAACAACCAATCGCCATGATGAAGTATTCAGTTGTGGAATCTCGTCAATTTGCAACGTAAAAAATTGATCATTCGGGGTTATAGTTGAACGATTGTATCCGATTACACCGATTAGCGCTAGTGGAATGCAACAGAGAGCTAACAAACCAACGGCGTTAAGCACAGATCGGTTCAAAGACCCACCAGTTTTAATTCTGCCGTTTAGAACTCAAGAATCCTTAGGATTGACTACTACCAATCCTGCATAAAATCTATTTCTGAGCTTTAACATGCTTCAACTCTTTGACAATTGCAGGGACAACTTTGAAAAAAAACGATAAAAAACATTAAT
>JABXGU010000607.1 GCA_016550415.1 archaeon
GCATCGATGGAATTAGTTACCCAAGCAGCTGAGCGAATCTGGCTCTTAGCCCGGTTGTTTAACATTCGCGAATATGATAATCCACCACGAGAATACGACATCCTACCACCACGATTTATGAAAGAACCCGTTCCTGATGGTCCCACTAAAGGTTACACTGCATTTATCAATCAACAAGACTTTGATGAATCACTCACTGAACTTTATAAACGCCGAGGCTGTGACCAAGATGGTCGACCCACCCAGGAAGTCCTCCAAAAACTTGGACTTACAACACTTCTGAAAGAGAACTAATCACCTGTTAATTTTTCACTTTCACCTAGGGGTGTCTAAGGATTATAAAGACCGCCCCAAGAATCAGAGAGAAGAACCATGTGGACTGGGCGTAATTCGCCACAAAACCACTATGTATAATAGGGGATGTCACACACAATCATCAAGACTGTGACCCCCCTTGCTGAGCTCCTGAATACATTCGGCAAGATCTCCCTGCTCACACAGTCTGAATGAACTACTCGCATGCACCTTCGGAAGGAAGAACCATGCCCTCAGAACTTGAAAAAATTGATGGCGTCGGACCCACCGTCGCTCAAAAACTCGAAGAATGCGGCTTCCGCACCATCGAAGGCATCGCCGCAGCCTCCGTCAAAGAACTCACTAGCCTCGCAGGCATCGGCGCCAGCACCGCTCAAAAAATCATCGAATCCGCCCAACGCCTCGCCAGTATCGGCCTTGAAACTGCCGATAAACTCTGGAAGAAACGCCAAACCATCGAACGGATCACCACTAACAGCCGAGAACTAGATGCACTCCTTGGTGGAGGCATCGAAACCGGCTCCATGACCGAATTCGCCGGAGCCTTTCGATCAGGCAAAACACAGGTCTGCCACCAACTCTGCGTTAATGTCCAACTCCCCACCGAACAAGGCGGATGCGGAGCTACTGCTGCCTATATCGACTCAGAAGGCACCTTCCGCCCCGAACGCATCATCACCATGGCCCAAGCCAAAAACATCCCACCCAACCAAGCCCTCAAAAACATCATCGTCGGCCGCGCCTACAATAGCGACCACCAAATGCTCCTCGTCCAACAAATCCAAGACAACCCCGCCTTCGAAAAAGTCCGCCTCCTCATCGTCGACAGCCTCATCGGCCACTTCCGCGCCGAATACCTCGGCCGCGGCATGCTCGCCGAACGCCAACAAAAACTCAACAAACACCTCCACGACCTCCTCCGCGTCGCCGAAGTCACCAACATCGCCGTCGTCACCACCAACCAAGTCCACGCCCAACCCGACGTATTCTTTGGAGCGCCAGATCGTCCAACTGGAGGGCATATTGTGGCGCATGCAGCGCAGACGCGGATTTACTTACGGAAATCAAAAGCTGAACGGCGAATCGCTACGCTAATTGATTCCCCGTATTTGCCGGAGGGTGAGGCGTTATTTACGATTGTGCCGAATGGTATTGCAGACGCTTAGCTACTTGAGACACTCTATTATTTGATATCTTTAGGCAGATACTTACGTAGGTGCGAAAAGGTTTCTATGAACTCTGAGTTCACGTTATAACCATCGGCTAACACAATCTTTACGTCATGTTGGACTTTACTGTGTCATAGCCATCCCGACATAGTCTTAATATTTCCTATAAAACCAGTTTCTTTTTGCACGCGACGTACAAGTTGATATCGTGGAAGTGTTGGATATTTCAGTCAGTATTCAAGAAATAGGAAGTAGGGTTGAATTTTCGAGTTATCAATTGAGATTCGTTCCAATCCATCGCGTATTATGCGGTTGATTGCTTTTTGGCTTATTACAATTCCTTGTTCATGATAGATTTTGATCCTGATTCTCTATCGTATGTAGTTTGGTGGGGCTGGGTAGCAGATTTATCTAATTATACGCCCTGTTATTGGATGGGAAAATGAATCGGTTTCTTAGGATTCTCGTTGTATATTTTTCAATTGTGTTTAGCTTTTCTATTCTAACTGTTAGTATATGTAATCAGATTCCTTCAGTGTACAATCTTAATGGCGATTGGACAATCAACGCTTATGGCGCTTCTGTTGCAGTTCATCTGA
>JABXGU010000608.1 GCA_016550415.1 archaeon
CCCTGCGCGGAATAGCTATAGCAGCTTTCATTGGATTTATGGCAATTGTTCTGTTGAATATGGATCCATCTGTGTGGCGACTGGATGGTCCAGCTGGAGTATTTACAGCTCTTGCTGAATTTGCCATTGAAACTAGGAATATTATCACTTTAGCAATAATCCTCCTTACTTTGTTATCAGCTTATCTTGGATTCTTCTTCGGACAAATTTTCGGGGCAAGTATTGACCTAGCTGAGCTCCAAAGTATGGGACAGACATATTTTCAAGCACTGGGATTTAGTTCGACTCGATACCCTCAAGAAGTAATTCCGGCCTTCCTAAGTAGTGTTTATTTTCTGAGCTTCCAATTACTCCTCTTTATCGCGCTGATTGCTGGAATCTTATCACTATTCCGCATCAGTGGTCGCCTCACCACAACCTGTTTCTTCTCAATGCTAGGCATCGCTATGCTTGGAGCAGCTGGAGCCATATTTAACCTCCCAAATGTCCCCGGAGCATTCTTCAACATAGGTTGGAGCACGACAATAGTACCATTAGCAGATTTATTCACCTTCATCACTTCACCCTTTTTCCTTGTGGCGATGATATGCTATATCTACCTTGAAGCGTCCTATCAGGTAGTCTACTTCTATTCTCTTCTTGAGCCCCCAACTTTACGGGAAGAACAGCTTAAGAGACAACTTGGAAAACTCAGAGAAGATGCACAAAGACAAGTCCCAGGACCCCGACATGAGATACCAATTCCCAAGGCACTCCAACGAATGTTGGGTTCAGATGCATTTAGGATAATGCGAGAAGTCATTGAAAAGAAACTATTACGTCGTGAAAGATTAGAAGAGATAGAGGATATACATGAATTACGACGACTCAATTCATATGTGAACCAGTTGCTACGAGTTGATCCAGAATCTGAAGCAACACTCACAGCGAAGGCAGCTTCTCCAACCATTTCAAGGATGGCTGCATACTCAATTGGCTCTACAGTACTGCGATTCATTGGCATAACTATCGTTTCTTACATTTGTTTTTACCCATTGGCATTGCTTGGGGGCATTGCGGCACCAGTTATTGTAGAATCCGTGGACTTTATGTGGCTTCCAGAAAAAATCCTAATCCTTCTAATTCCACTCTCTCTACTCTTTCCACTAGCAGCAACAATCATTAGTCGAGTTCGTCAGCGAAAAGTGCAAGTAACTGAGCCAGCTATAGAGACAACGTGACAGAAGCTCTTGATGAATCACTTTCAGCAACCCAAATGGTGATTTGGCGTATATTAGGAAATTCCTGCTTCATTTCGTCCTTGAGATACTGAGAGAGCAGTCGAGCCAGTTCTTCAGCTGTTGTTTCAACAACATCAAGAACTATGACATCACTTGTTGGGAAGCTGTAGGTTCCCTCAGGAGTAACTACCTGAGTTTGAGTACCCTTTGCTGATACAATGATTTTCTTAGAATGAGCTGGTAAAAGAACCCGGTGGTCCCATTTCTTGCATATTTCACGAAGGCGTTGCTTGATTATTCGGAAATCAATAATCATGCCTTGAGGATTCACTTCGCCAGTGAGACGAACGCTAGCTTTGTAGTTGTGACCATGAAGATGCTCACATTTTCCACCTTCACTGACAAAGTGTCCTGCTGAGAATTCAATACCAGATACTTCGACTGAAACCTGCTTCACCATGTTATCCCATCTACATCTTGTATGCAGTAATAAAAAAAGAATGGGTTGGCATCCAAATACATAGGATGCCTTTTTACATCATACCAGGTGGCATTCCAGGAGGCATACCGCCCATTCCAGGCATACCGCCTGGGGGTCCTGCGGGACCTGCACTCCGCCTTGCCGCGATTACATCGTCGATACGAAGTATGAGAGAGGCAGCTTCGGTGGCTGAACGGATGGCATGAATTTTCACGCGAAGTGGCTCGAGTACACCAGCTTTCACCATGTCTTTGGTTTTACCAGCAAGGACGTCAACACCCATGAGAAACTTGCCAGCACCGTGTTCAGCTCGAAGGGCAACGATGATGTCAATCGGGTCATGCCCAGCATTTTCAGCTAGAGTCTTGGGAATTATTTCAATGGCATCAGCAAATCTATTTACAGCAATTTGCTCACGACCCTTAAGTGAGGAGGCATATTCGCGCAAGCCTGATGCAACTCTCACTTCAGCTGCTCCACCACCAGGTACAATCTTACCATCTTCTATGGCATCCCGCACAACACAGATTGCATCATGGAAAGCTCGTTCAGCTTCATCTACAACACGCTCTGTCCCACCACGGATAAGAACGCTCACAGACTTGGGATCCTTACAGTCCTCGACAAAGACCATTTTGTCATCGCCGACCTTCCGCTCCTCTACAAGACCACATTCCCCAAGGTCGCCTTGAGTGAGATGGTCAATTGAGGAAACAATGCGACCACCTGTTGCCCGGGATAAAGCTTCTATGTCGCTCTTCTTGATACGGCGAACCGCTAAGATGTTTGATTTTGCGAGATAATGTTGGACTTTATCGTCTATCCCCTTCTGGCAGAAGACAGCATTTGCACCTATTTCCTTAATTTTTTCAGCAAAGCCCTTGAGCATTCTAGTTTCTTCATCAAGAAAGGCTTTCATTTGCTCAGGATCTGATATCCGGATTTCAGCATCCATCTCTGTTTTTTCAACTTCCATGGACGCATTCACAAGGGCAATTTTTGCGCCCTTAATTCGTGTTGGCATCTCAGGGTGAACAACTTCTTTGTCAATAATAACACCTCGAACAAGTTGAGTGTCATTAATTGACCCTCCTTCCTTTTTCTCAACTTTGACATTTTCAATGTCTGCTTTAATACCCCGCTCTGTTTTTTCTGCAATTTGCAAAATCGAATCAACGGCAATTGGGGCAAGGAAGTCTTTAGCTTCAATAACGAGTTTGCTAGCCATCGAAGTTGCTACAACTTGCAATAACTGCTTTCGATTCTCCATTGTGCATTCAATTGCCAATCCGCCAAGGATTTCTTCAGCTTTTTCAACTGCTTTACGATAACCACCGATTATAACGGTGGGATGGACTCCACTCTCGATAAGACCTTGTGCCTGTTTAAGCAGTTCTCCACAAAGAACTACTGCAGATGTAGTACCATCACCAGTTTCCTCATCTTGAGCTTTGGCAACCTGCACAAGAATCTTTGCAGCTGGGTGTTGCACTTCGATCTCATCAAGGATTGTTGCACCATCATTAGTAATAGTGACATCGCCAAGGCTATCAACAAGCATTTTATCTTGACCACGGGGACCAAGAGACGTGCGAATCGCGTCTGATAATGCTCGCACAGCCATGATATTATTGTGACGGGCGTCGCGGCCCCTAGATCGTTCCGTGCCTTCCTTAAGGATTAGCACTGGAACACCTTGAAGTTGTGCCATAATTTTGTATCTCCATCAGGATGAATCGTCTCCGCAATCCTTACACTTCAATAAAAGCTTTACCCTTTCCTAGAGGTCGCTCTATTGGCTTCCTAGCCTTTTTAGTATTATACTAACCGATTAGTCTCTCGGTCGTCTTCTAATGCTGTCTTTGGACAGGTTATAGTTCGATTAAGGGGACGTAATCCCAGTTGGGAAAGATAGTCCTTAGCATGTGAACAATGCCTCGAATTTGGAAGACGGACTCCATTATGAATGACATGGCAAGGATTTCAATCCACGCTTTCATAAGGATTGGAATGCCCAATATTACGAGAGAGAAGTAGGGATCCCATCCTAGCACAGCTGGACAGACTGATGCGAAGAGCCAGAGGGTGAAGAGGCTTTCTGGAACATATCCTAGTATCACCGATAGAAATGGGCGCTTTAGAAAACGCTGTGTTATTCCACTGAAAGCACCAGTCATTGCTTTACCTAATGGAAGACCAACCAAACCCAGAATACCCATTGTTCCTTGAGTGTAACCAAACGCGATTCCAGGGTATATGCCAACAATTGCCCCAGTAATTGCACCAAGGAATGGTCCCCCAGGAATAGCGACAAGGAAAGTGCCGAGATGGCTGAGGTCGAGGCTTATTTGAGTTGGTGCGAGATGCACTAATTCAATGGACAATATTGACAGAGCAGTGCCAAAAGCTGCCATGATTGCAGTATAGGTTAGGTTTTTTGCAGTGAAGCGGGATTTGGCTAATTTTCCAGTCATATATTTGCCTCCATTTAAGGAAGCGCCCTAATCTAGCTACTCTTTATAATAGTAACTACTCAAAAATGAGTAGATTATTAGTACGGTTGTGGAGAAAGCTATTTCTTTTAATCACGTGCGAAGAAATGTGGAGAAGATTCAATTGCCTAAATTTCACCATGCTTTTCTTCCAAATGTTGGTGCTCAAGAAGCAGAAATGCTTGCTGAGTTAGGCGTATCCAGCATTGATGAATTGTTCAAGGATATCCCTGCAAAATTCCGGGTAAAAGGTCCACTTAAGATATCGGAAGGACTTTCTGAGATAGAGGTTTTCCGCCTAATTGAAAAATTATTGGCAAAAAATAGTGATACAGGCCAACAATCCAGTTTTCTTGGCGGTGGTGTGTGGCCCCATCTTATTCCTCAAGCTATTCATGCTATCGTAGAACGTACAGAATTCCTTACTGCCTATACACCATATCAACCTGAGATTAGTCAGGGTATGCTTCAAGGATTATTTGAATACCAGAGTTTGATCGCTGAATTAGTGGATTTGCCCATAGTAAATGCCTCGATGTATGATTGGGCTAGTGCACTGGGTGAAGCCGCTTTGATGGCAAGTCGAGTGACGAACAGGAAAAAAATCATTATCCCAGAGTTAATGTCACCCTCCCGAAGAGCAGTACTGCAAACATATACAGATCCTGCCAATCTAATTTTGGAGAATGTATCCTGTAGTCCTATTAGTGGCAATGTTGAATTGGAGAAATTGAAAGAACTTGTGGATAATAATACTGCCGGAGTTTACATCGAAAACCCTGCGTATTTGGGGTATTTGGAGGTAGAGTCTGAAGCAATTGGTGAAATTGCACATGATGTAGGAGCACAATTTTTAGTAGGTGTGGATCCAACTTCCCTTGGAATAATTCGCCCGCCAGGTAGCTATGGAGCGGACATCGTTGTTGGGGAGGGACAACCACTGGGAAGTGCAACTAACTTTGGTGGTCCTTTACTGGGATTGTTTGGATGCCAAGATGACCGCCGTCTTCTACGCCAGTTACCGGGACGTATTATTGGGCTAACTACAACTATGGATGGTGACCGGCGTGGTTACGTGATGACCCTGCAGGCAAGGGAACAACATATCCGTCGTGAACAAGCAACTTCCAATATCTGTTCAAACCAAGCATTATGCGCAATAACAGCAGCCATATACCTGTGCCTTTTGGGTCCAAGAGGTCTTCAACAGTTAGGAGAACAGATACTTCAGTTACGTCACTATGCAGAAAAACGACTTACAGAAATTGATGGAGTAAAAGCACCACGTTTTGATGCACCTCATTTCAAGGAATTTGTTTTGTCTTTTGAGGACATAGGACGCGCGCACAGGGGGACCATCAATATTCGGAAGGTTCTGAAGCAGGTGCAGAAAAGACACGTGCTGGGTGGCATCCCACTGGACAGGAGTTTTCCACAACTTGGAGAGTCTGTTCTGGTCTGTGTGACTGAGGCCCACACTATGGAAGATATCGATAAGCTGACTCTAGCCCTCCGAGCTAGTTTGGAGGTGAACTGAACCGTGAGACATTTTCATCAAGCAGATTGGGATGAACCCCTCATCTTTGAACGTTCTAAACCCGGAGCTATTGCCTACTCATTACCCCAGGTGTCTGAAGATGTACGAGCTGCACTACCTGAACCCTTGAAGATGTTACCAAAAAGCCTTCGACGCTTAAAACCACCAGCGCTTCCAGAATTATCAGAACCCAGTGTTCTTCAGCATTTCACACGTCTTTCTCAAATGAACTATTGTATCGATTTGGGCCTTTACCCACTTGGTAGCTGTACAATGAAATATAATCCACCAATGAATGAGCGGCTAGTTGAGCACCCTCAGTTCTCCAAAATGCATCCACTACAAAATAAATCAACCATTCAGGGGACACTAGAAATTCTATATAATCTCCAGCAAATACTATCGGAAATCACAGGAATGGACCAATTCACCCTGCAACCAGCAGCTGGCGCTCACGGAGAATTAACCGGTGTCCTCATCATTCGAGCCTACTTTAAGGATAGGGGCGAATTAGCCTCCCGACGTGAAATTATAGTACCAGACTCAGCTCACGGTACTAATCCAGCTAGCGCAGCAATGGCAGGGTTCAATGTTGTTGTTGTGCCCTCCAATAGTAAGGGTCAGGTTGATTTGCAGGCGCTCAAGAGTGCAGTGTCTGATAAGACAGCGGGTCTCATGTTGACGAATCCGAATACACTTGGTCTCTTTGAGCAGGAAATAGATAGTATAGCAAAAATCATACATGATGTAGGTGGCCTTCTGTACTATGATGGAGCGAACTTGAATGCAAACTTGGGTCGTGTCAAACCCGGTGATATGGGATTCGACATCATCCATACAAATCTGCATAAAACCTTCGCAAGTCCACACGGTGGAGGTGGACCTGGATCTGGACCAGTTGGTGTAAAAGATTTTTTGGCGCCATATTTACCTGTTCCCATTATTACCTATGATGGAACCCAATATTCTCTTGATGAAGACAGACCAAAATCGATTGGTCGTGTGCATGGTTTTCTTGGCAATGCTGCTGTATTGCTAAGGGCATATGCATACATTTTGAGGTTGGGGAGGCGAGGGTTGCTTGAAGCTTCGAATCATGCAGTACTTTGTGCCAATTATATTATGAAAAAGCTAGTAGGTGTTCGCGGCTATACAGTACCATATGCACCAAACACATGGCGAAAGCACGAAGTTGTAATCAGTGCAAAAAAACTGTTTCGTGAAACTGGGATAAGTGCACGAGATATTGCTAAAGCTCTTTTAGACTGGGGGATACATGCACCCACCTTTTATTTCCCCTCCATAGTTGAAGAGGCGTTAATGATTGAGCCGACAGAAACTTATGAAAAAGCGGAATTGGACTTGTTTGTGGATGCCCTGCGGGATATTGCTGAAACGGCTTATACGAATCCTGAAATTGTAAAGCAAGCACCTAAGAATACGAAAGTGGGTCGATTGGATGAAGTAAAGGCAGCCCACCCTCGTACTATGGCGCTAACATGGCGAATGTATCAAGAAAGACAGAAACAAAACTCCGCCTAGCAATAAATGAATTTTATTTGGGGTGCTAATGGTGCCTCAATTAGAATAAGGCACCAATATTTAGTATAATCCTTGATGTTGTCGAATACCAAGGGAGTGGACTTGCAGAACTTTTTTTATTGTAATGTGGCTATCCACGCTTCTTCCGACCAGTCCGCTTGGGAGCAATAAGACCAACCTTCTGGCCTGGAGGAGCTGTACGCTTGACTGAAGATGGACCACCAGGATGTTGATGAGAGCCACCGCCGAAAGGATGACTTACTATATTCATTGCGACTCCGCGTACTTTGGGGTATGTTTTTCCTTTGGCACGTTTGTATTTGGATCTATTTCCTGCTTTGATGAATGGTTTCTCTGGTCGTCCGCTGCCGGATACGACGCCTATTGTAGCGCGAGCTGTTGAATTGAATGAACGCGTTTTTCCGGATGGGAGACGGATTGAGGTTACTCCTTGTGTGTTAGTGATGATGGTAGCATATGTTCCACCGGATCGTACGAATTTACCACCATCTCCAGGTAGTCCTTCGATGTTGAATACCGGTGTTCCTGCGGGGATTTTTTCCAACGGTAGGATGTTCCCTGCGTGTATTCCTGCACGTGGACCTATCCGGATTTCTTGACCTATTGCAGTTCCTTCAGGTACAAGGGCTAAGAAAGATTCACCGCCTTCTAGGTGTAGTTGGGCAATTGGACAGCCTCTCCCAGGGTCATGAAGTAGTTCTTTCACTTTTGCTATCATATATCCACGTTTTGCCATTATAGCTTGTGGAGGATACTTTACAGCACCCCGTCTGCGATAGGTGTGTGCTCTGAAGACAGATGTGCCACGACCGCGGCGTTGGACCAGTATTCGTTTACCCATTTTATTTTCCTCCTTTTAGAAGAGTCCAAGTTTCACTGCTATGTCGGCTGCATTATATTCAGGGGCGAGCTTGACTAGAGCTTTCTTTTGACCTTGAGGTGTTATCAATGTGTTAACCTTAACCACTTTAACCTCGTATAGCATTTCTACAGCTTGACGAATTTGACCCTTTGTTGAATTTCTTCTGACAATGAAAATTAAGCGATTCTCGCGCTCCACTATTTCAGATGCGCGTTCGGTAATCATCATTCGGACAATAATATCGTAAGGATCCATTAATCGCCACTTCCAAAAAGACCGGTTGCCAGTTGTTCAATTGCAGATTTAGTCCAGATGGTCAATCTCCCTGGATGAGTACCAGGGGCCAAAACTTCTGCATTCAGTTTCTTTGCATAAATCACTTTGGTGCCCGGTAGATTGCTAGCTGCCCGACGCAAACCATTATCCTCCGTAATTACTATGAGAGGACCTACAGGCTTTTTGTATTGTCTACCTCGTAGACGTGCAGCACCAGTTCGAGTTTTTCGTCCAGTCTTTGCCCGGACAACATCACTCCAAACTCCAAGGCTCTCAAATGCATCTTTGATTTCTGCAACTGTTTTTAACTCTTGTAAATTGTCAACAACAACGAGGGGAAGATCGTCAATCTCAAATTTATGGCCACGGCTAGCTACAATTTCTTTGTTGGCTGTCGCAGCAATTGCAGACCGTATAGCTAAACGACGCTCTTTCTTATTTATCCGTTCAACGAGTGTCTTTGCTGCTTCGGGTGGATGAGTTTGTCGTCCACTAACAGTGCCCGGTGCAAAGGCAGCATGTTGCGCTGTCCGAAATCCTGCGCCTTTTCTTCTAGGTACTCGAGAACGGCCAAAGCCGACACCCCAAGAGGCTGCGCTTGTCCGTTTTCCAGCCATTGGGTCTACACCGTGTCTCTGATAACGTGATGACTGCTGAGCTAATACTGCCCTTTTAATTACATCCCGTCGAAGGGGGGTCTCAAAGACTGGAGGCAAGTCTATTGACTCTTTTTTACTTCCCTTCAAACTCAGAACTTTTACAGCTTTCATATTGAATCCTCCATGCCTTATGACTACTACTTCTTAGGTGTGGTACTAATGTATACGATTTCAGGTGCTTTTTCAGGAACAGATTTTGGTCTATTAGGTGTGCGCATCCGAATCAGACGCTTTGTGGATCCTGGTATTGAACCATCTACGAGAAGGAAATCAGAGCCTAGTACTCCATAGTGAGGAAAACCTCCCTTTGGAGTTATGTCGTCGCTCTTTTCCCCTATTCTCAATAAGCGCTTATTACATTCCGTTCGTTGGTGACAACCCATTTGTCCACCACGTGGAACTGTGTACATTATTCTTGAAGGATGCCATGGACCGAGTGTCCCTAATGCCCGAGTACGCTTACGGGTTTTGCGTTGAAGTATGGCAGCACCAGACCGTTTAATCACACCCTGAAAACCCTTACCCTTGGATACGGAGACTACGTCGAGATATTGTCCTTGTTGAAAGATATCACGAACACGAATCTCTTGACCTATGAGTTTCTTTACATATTCAAACTGCGCCTTGATTGTTCCTCCAGCTACTTCGCATTCAATGATGTCAGGCTTTTTCTTACTAACACCTGCTAGCTTTGGCTGGGTAATCAAACGAACCCGTATGGTCTCTAACCCATCTAAAAGGTCAGTGAATTTTTTTAGAGCAGCCTTAGCATCATACTTCTCAGGCCATTGCATTATCCGCCTGAAATCCTTTGGTAAGTTTTCGCACCAGCACTCACCCACAACTTGGAGGTTGCCACCATTCCGTTGATATCCTCGAATTGATGCCAAAAGCATTGGTGGAGTATCCAATATTGTAACTGGGCGACTAATCTCACGTCCAAACCAAGGACTCGACTGCTTATCATCAATTAGAACCACATGGGTCATTCCAACTTTATACCCTGCAAACCCAAGAATATGTGGATCTCCAACGTAGGCTGGCCAATGTCGAATTCGACCAGTGATACGACGTGCACGCGTGCGGGGTCGGTATGCAAGACTACCATGTCGTGGTGCACTCTGTTTTCTATGACCCACGGTCTACACTTCCAAGTGTTGATTAAAATGTCTAGGAGCAAAGTCTGTATTACTTTCTAATACTCTTGCTACCAACGACTAACGGGCTCGGAAGCGGTCTGTATCCTTTAAGTCTTTCTACAAAATAAAAAGAGGATAACTGTACCAAGCTTCTGATTTACCTGAATAAGCAAGTGCATCATAAAACCTTGCGCCCTAACCAAATAGAAAATGATTCAATGACTCAATATGAATCAAGAAGAGAGAAAAAATTATGTTCTTCATTTAACAAAATCAAATGCTACTAAAGAAGGATAGAAATTATAAAAAACAATTATGATATAGCCAACTTCACACCATTACTTTTATAAACACTATCTGCAAACAAATAATCCCCTAAAATGAAATAATAGGCCGGGTTAGCCTAGCGGTAAGGCGCGGGCCTTGAGTAAAAAAAATTAAAAGTCGTTTCCAAGTAAGCCCGTGGCTCTTGAGCCTCAAGGGTTCGAATCCCTTACCCGGCGCCAACTTCCTCCTTTGAACAAAGAACTTCTAGGAGAGTCAGCAAGGTTATAATTAGGGAAAGCTATTTTGAGCATAAATTCGTGTGTTGATGTGATATTGTGCGGTATGAGTATTTGGACGACGTAACATCGGATCAGATGTTTAGAGCCTATGGAAGGACACTTGAGGAAGTACTAGTGCATGCGGCTATGGCAATGTTTGGAGTAATGTACAATTTGGAAGAGGTTAAAGTCGAAGAATTTGTTGAAATAGAAGCTAATGGTACTTCTGAGGAGCAGTTGCTCTACAATTGGTTGTCCAATCTTTTAGCTGAATTTGATGTGGAAGGCGTATTTTTTGCAGATTTCTCTGTTGACTCCATAAATCGTGTAGAGAAAGATAAATTACATGTCATAGGAACTGCAAGTGGTAGTCGTATTTTGCCACAATTAAGTACACATATCAAAGGTGTGACATTGCATCGATTTAGCTTAGAGAAATGTGATGATCAATTCATAGCAACTGTCGTTGTTGACATCTGACAAAAACTTGGTGTGAATTTAATTTCAGAATTTTTAAAAAGTGACTAAGCGATAATTAAAGTGATAAAAAATGAAGGAAAAATTGAAGCAATTAGATGAATTTCATTGGTGGCTTGATAAGACAGCACGTCCAAAAATGAATGTTGGAGCCAAAATAATTGGTTCTCGCAAAATCATAAACGCTATTGAAGATGCTGCAGTTGAACAGCTGACCAATGTTGCTTGCCTCCCAGGCGCAGTGGAACCAGTATTAGCGATGCCAGATGCCCATTGGGGCTATGGTCTACCCATGGGTGCAGTCGGTGCATTTGATGCTGAAGAAGGAATCATTTCTGCAGGCTGCACAGGTTTTGATATTAATTGCGGTGTTCGCCTTATTCGCTCCGAATTGACATTGGGGGAGGTTAAACCTAAGCTACATCAACTAATGGATGAATTATTCAAACGCGTTCCAGCGGGAGTTGGTTCCAGTAGCAAATTACGCCTTTCTAATGAGCAATTATCAGAGGTTCTACAACAAGGAGCAGCATGGGCAGTTGAAAATGGCTACGGCGTTAAGGCAGATTTAGATCATACTGAAGAGCAAGGAGGTATGGAGGGTGCAGCAACAACCTCACCAAGGATTTCAGATTTAGCATGGAAAAGAGGTAAACCTCAGTTGGGAACTCTTGGTGCAGGTAACCATTATCTCGAAGTTCAATTAGTTGAGCAGGTTCTAGACGAAAAAGTTGCTAGATGCTTTGGACTCAAGAAAGAACAGGTAACCGTTATGTTGCATTGTGGTTCCCGAGGATTTGGGCACCAAGTCGCTACTGATTATCTTCAACGAATGGAGGATGCCGTACGGAAGTATAATATATGGTTGCCAGATCGCCAACTAGTTTGTGCCCCTGCTAACTCAACTGAAGGTCAAGATTACTATGCTGCAATGAAAGCTGCAGTAAACTATGCCTTCTGCAACAGGCAAGTAATGACACATTGGATACGAGAAAGCTTTGAGGCTGTCTTTGGGCGGGGTTGGGAGAGTCTGGGGTTGCATCTTGTCTATGATGTCTGTCATAACATATGTAAATTTGAAATCCATGATGTGAATGGTTCTAAACGTCAGCTCTATGTCCATCGTAAAGGCGCAACGCGTGCCTTTGGTCCCGGAAATCCCCAAATTCCGAAAGATTACCAGTCGGTGGGTCAGCCAGTTTTAATTGGAGGTTCAATGGGAACCGCTTCCTATGTGTTGGTTGGCACAGAGCAGGCTATGAAGGAAAGTTTTGGTTCCACTTGTCATGGGGCTGGACGTGCCATGTCCCGTAGTGCAGCCATTCGACGGTTCCATGGAAGGGAAATTCGACAATCTCTTGAACAGGCTGGGAAAGTCGTACGATCCATTAGTTCTAAGCTTTTGGCAGAAGAGGCACCAAAGGCCTACAAGGATGTGGATATAGTTGTTGATTCAGTTCATGGTGCAGGCATTTCCAGGAAGGTAACACGCCACATTCCACTTGGCGTGGTAAAGGGTTAAAAATTTGGGTCAAAGGTATGTCGTCTTCCACAGACACGCTCCTACATACGCCGGTTACAATAGCCATTCCTGCCTCATTCATTGATTTGCACGAAAATTTAGCAACGCAAACCAGCCAAATTGGTCGAATAGCACGAGCAGCCAGCATTTTCTGTGTTGATGAAATCCTCATTTACCCAGATCAATCTGCAAAAAAACAGTCACATCAACGTCGAGTTATTACAAGAGTACTAGAATATCTTGACACACCGCAATATCTCAGAAAACATCTCTTTGGCAAGCTTCCAGAACTTCGCTTTGTCGGGTTACTTCCACCACTTCGCACACCCCACCACCCTGTTGAGAAGCATTCTAGATTACTACATGATGGCGAAATTCGAGAAGGTTACATATTTCGTAAATCAAAACTCCTCATGGTTGATGTGGGAGTTGAACACCCGCTTCCTCTTCTTGAAGTACCTCCTGACCGTGTTCCAAGCAGAGCTACTGTTCGCATTAATCGAACAGCTGATGGTTTGTTGGAAGCTAGACTTGCTACACCATTACCTGGCACATATTGGGGATATCGAGTTATTGACACGCATCAACCACTCAGTTCCACCCTGAAACATCAATCGAAATACGATTTGATAATAGCAACTTCTCGCCGAGCCACAGCAATCAGTAAGGTGTGGAACGCCCTACAGACTTGCTGGCAACAAGCAAGCAGAATCCTTGTACTTTTTGGCAGCCACGAAGAAGGACTAGCTGAGATTTTGCAACGTGAAGGTGATAAGCTATCATCTCTGGTTGACTTTACAGTTAACACTGCACCGGGTCAGGGAGTAGCTACCATTAGAACAGAAGAAGCAATTTTCCTGAGTTTAGCTGTCTTCCGTCTTCTTGAAACCGATATAAAATTTTGAATCCCCACGGACTACACACCAATTTTCTGCGCTCAAGATATTTAATGGGGAGTGATGAGGAGTTCATAGTTGCCAGAGCCAGAGAAACATCCCATTTTTGTGACTCGAACTATTATCTTATAGTAACCTGGTGGCAATTCGGGAACCGTGATGTTCAATTTAGTAGGATTGCCTTCTAATTTTTCTGTCACTATAGAGAGGGATTTGATAAAGGCTTCAACAAGTGCTCCTTTTGATGAAGTCTGTGATGGAAAGCGTGTTGTTATTGTAAGAGCTAGTTGGTCACCCGGTTCAGCTAATGCTGGTTCAGGACCGAGTACACGAACATCGATACGATGTTTCCAGTAAACATAACTGGCAGGTAATAAGAATATTAGAAAGAGTAGGATGAAGAAAAATGCATTTTGTATGATAACAAAAGCTGCAGCTTCTCTTTCAGCAATATATGGGATTAAGCTGGGAGCTAAAATTATTGCAACAGCTGCATAGAATATCATAC
>JABXGU010000609.1 GCA_016550415.1 archaeon
ACCCCGATATCGTGGATGCGTCCAATCTCCAACGCCAATTTCTCTACCGAGAAACTGACATTGATAAACCAAAAATCAACCTTGCAGCACGTCGTTTAGGCACTCTCAATCCTGACGTAACCATTGAACCTATCGAAAATCGCCTTACTGAAGACACAGTCGATGAGATTATTCAGGGTATGGACTTAGTTATTGATGGGCTGGACCGGTTTACACCGCGGTATATTTTAAATGAGGCTTGCTGCCGACTTGGCATACCCTATGTCTTTGCGGGTGCCCTTGGAGCGACAGGCAACCTCACAACGATATTACCAGGTGAGACAGCTTGTTTAGAATGCGTTTACGGAGGAGTTGATGATTCCCAACAGCCCACCTGTGAAACGATAGGCGTCTATCCCACCATATTGGGTGTCGTGGCAAATATTCAAGTCCACGAAGCATTGCGCCTTATTTTAGGATTATACCCACGACTTGCTGGACATCTATTATTTGTCGATCTCAATAATCTGCGCTTTGACCAATTCCCTATCGCACGCAACGAAGATTGTCCCGTGTGTGGAGAGTGCCAGCCACCTCGAAAGAACTAACCTGTGAGCGTTCTTAGGGCTTCAATTAGAGTATCTACTTCTTCGACTAAATTGAAATAATGAAAACTGGCGCGAACATTGCCCCTATATTGGTCTAACACACCAAGAAACCGCATGAGGGGTTGACAGCAATGATGCCCAGCACGGGTTAGGATTTTCCATTGGGAATCCAAGGCAAGACTCACATCATGAGAGATCCAGCCTTCAAGGTTGAAGCAAATTGCCCCAACCTTCCAGGTCATATCCTTGTTCGGACCATACACAGTGACGTTAGGCATATCGCGAATTCCATCCAGAAGATGCTTAGTCAGCTCATGTTCATGTTCTTGTACTTGATTGATGCCAATCCGAGTAAGGTATTTGACAGCTGCACCGAGTGCGATGAGTCCAATTATATTTGGAGTTCCTGCATCCCATCGGCGAGCCCGATGGTCACTCCGAAGCATATAATCCTCTGCAGTTACCGAAGCGATTGCGCCTCCCCCAACTTCGGCTGGAGCCATTCGGCGAAGCAGGTCATCACGAACATAAAGACCCCCACATCCAGGTGGTCCAAGAGGACCTTTGTGCCCTGAGAAAGAATAGAAATCACACCCCATCGCTTTGACATCAACAGGCATATGACCTGCCCCTTGTGCGCCATCAATGAAAACCAAACACTTTGGATTCTGTGACTTAATGGTGCGGATTATTGCTGGCACATCATGTTTGGTACCCATGGCATTCGAGGCATGTTGAAAAGCAACAAATTCTGTATTTTCATCAACTGCTTCGGCAAACATTTCCGGTAGCAATCGCCCCTCTTTTGTGGGAGTGATCGTGTGGAATTGGGCCTTGACATACTTTGCCAAACGCATCCAAGGTAGAAAGTTGGAATGGTGTTCGAGAAGTGTGGTCACAATTTTACTATTGGGAGTCCATTGAACT
>JABXGU010000610.1 GCA_016550415.1 archaeon
AATGTGACGTATCATATTTATCGCCACATTACCTATGTCGCTAATCCTGTGGATGTTAATTATGAGAGCTTGGACGTTGCAGTTCCTGTAAAGATTGATGATCAGGATATCAACGCTACGAATGCCCCCATCCTGCTAATAGTGAATAATCCTGGCTATACGGCTTCAAGTAATACCGCCACCGGGCTAGGTAGAATACCAAGTGACATCAACGGTAAATATGCTCTGGCGGCAGGTTATGTTGTGGTGTGTCCTGGCCTCCGAGGTTGGAATTTATTATCAAATGGCACGTATTATGGCAAGGCTCCTGCTGCAATTGTAGACCTTAAGGCATCCGTTTGCTATATTCGCCACAACAAGGATTTCATGCCTGGCAATAGCGACTGGATTATTGCATCTGGAATTAGCGGCGGTGGCGCTCTTTCGACCCTTCTAGGTGTTTCTGGCAACAGCCATTTATATGATGCTGCTTTGGAACAGATTGGTGCCGCCAACGCAAGTGATAATATCTATGCTAGTGCACCTTATTGTCCAATCACGGATTTGGGTCATGCTGACATGGCCTATGAATGGGAATTTGGAACCACACCGATTGGTGGCGATCCAGTGAATCAGACCATTTCCCAGCAGTTGAAAAATGCCTTTAGCACATATCAGGCATCTCTAAATCTTCAAGGCAAAAACGGGTACGGGAACATCACTGCGGAGAACTTCGGAGATTATCTCGTTGAAACGTATCTGGCTCCGTCCGCAAACAATTATCTAAACGCACTAACAAATGAAGACCGCGAAACATATCTGTCGCAGCACGCTTGGATTACTTGGTCTAACAATTCAGCTTCGTTTTCATTTGGAGACTACGTTGAATACATTGGGAGAAAGAAGAATCTTCCAGCGTTTGACGCTTTTGACCTTTCTGCATGGGAGAACACTTTGTTCGGAAATTCAACTACGAATGCTCGTCACTTCACAAACTTTAGTCTACAGTACGCAAGCGGCGACCCCACCGCTGAAATCGAAGGTGAATTGCAGACGATAGTGGACATGATGAACCCAATGTATTTCATACAGCAGAACAATAGTGACTGTGCACAGTACTGGTTCATTCGAACAGGCACCAAAGACACAGATACCGCACATACCATATTTGGCAATCTTGCAACAATTCTAGAAAACAAGGGCAAAGCGGTTAATGCTTCGCTTTATTGGGATGGGGGACATGGCGTCAATCAAGATCCTGAAGCTTTTGTTGCGTGGGTTAGCGAGATTACCGAATATCCAATCGCTATTCCAGAGTTCCAAGCAGTCGTTTTTCTGTCAATATTACTGATGACAACTTTGTCTGCAGCAATTATTTCTAAAAGAAAACACATATCACGATCTGTCTAAAAAACGCTCGATGTGTTTGCGTTGCTCTCACGATACAATCCAAGCTACGACGCATCTATTTTTCTATTTTTTTGTTCCACTGTTTTTTTACCGTTGATAGTTGCTTCAATGCATCGCTGTCTTGTGTGTTGTATTGTGTGGTTGTTGAGTGTGTGAGTAGAAACTAGGAGAGAGTATGAGTATAGGAAATAGTATTAGTTAATGGGGTTGGGGATTGAATTTTAATGCAATGAAGGAAGCGCGCGCGAACTACACGAAACCAAAAAACTTGTAGTGCTCCCGGTTATAACTGCGTCGTCTACGGAGAAGACCCCCATATGTCTGTCCAGCCTGGAAGGCAAATAGGAAGATGTTAAAGGGCTTGTAACTGCGTTGTCACAATCACATATTCATAAATAGCTGCTTTTCCAATGGTCTGGTGAAGTGTAGAGTCCGGGTGTGGGTGAGTGTCCGTTTTCTTGGGGTGAGTTTCGTTATGAGGGTGAGCATTGAGGAGTTGAGGAAGGAGTTTGATGAGTTGCAGCTTGATGTGCGGGCGGTGCATGCGTTGGGTGAGGCAAGCAGGAGCAGG
>JABXGU010000611.1 GCA_016550415.1 archaeon
GAGGTAGATATGGAATTTCACTCCAGTCCACGAATACGTACAAAGTATTACCTGCAGCTATACACACTCCTGCTTCTCTTCTACCTGCTCCTGGTCGTCCCTTTTAGCCTTTAACAACGCAACAAGAAAATGGGAAAGCTGACTAGTCAAAGAATGTCAAGGAATTCTTGACCTGCTAGGTTCTTAATCATCAGGTTCCTGACACTTAAAAGGAACCTTGTCGATGACTAGCTGGGATTTCTGGCGAGGATGCACTTGAATGGATGATGTCGACCTACGCTACCATATTGCAGACTATCTAGACTGTGTTCGCGATCTTAACCAGAGTATCATCCTCATCGAATCAGGCGTTTATCGTCTCCCCGAGTATCATGAACTTATTACTCATCCTGAAGCTGTATTAGAACTCGAAAACCAATTCATCAGTGAGCTAGTTCATTTACTCAACGAGTTAAATCGAGCTATGCACCATGCTCGACAATGGCGAATTCATCTCGAGAACTTGGCTACGAATCTTTTCTTTTCTCCCAAAGAGCTGAGTGCCCTATTTAAGCGAAAACAGAAAGCTGTTCGCATATTAGATCAGGATGAACTCAGGACTCGTATTCAAGAACAAACTGATGGTATAGCATATCTACGATGGGTTGCCGCAGATACAGGGTGGGAACTTGAGCAACTCCTTATTGATATGCGGTCTCTCGGTGTCACCCGCAAGGAATTTCGAAACCTGTTTGCGAAATATCAATCTCCGGAATTAATTCGATGGGAGAAAGCACTCGTTGTATGGTTAGATGTGGATATCGATGCCCTTATAACAGCCTTGCAGGGATTCTTGAACGAAGCTAGTACTTCTCCTTTCAATCGAGTTCTCCTTGCTCTTGGTTGCTACATCGATGTCATATTGAATCTTCTTACCCAATTCTCTACAATCAGCACGAACTTCGATTTTCTCTCCTTGGAATGGATGTCCAAAATTCAAATCCAATTTGACCTTTTAACCGAGGCTAGCGTGGCTCTCCATGAACTGCTTCTACAACGCACTCAGGTGGGAACACTTTATGTTGACCATGAACTAGCCATTCTCAATGCAATTTTACCCGATGAAATTGATACCACCGAATGGTTTGTGATGTTTGCTTCAAATCCTTCAAAATCTGCCCATGAACTGCTGCCTAATGAAATACGTTCTGAGGCCCTCACATATGCCATTCACCAAGCTGAAACCGCCTTGATTTCCATGGATGACCAAGTCCAAATTGGAGAATATCTACTCAAATCCGTGGAAATTTTACCAGAATTACTGAAATCACCTATAGTTGCCAAATTCTTAGATGCAGATCAGCAACGACTTGACCTTTTTCGTTCAGGGCGACAGGAACTATTGAGACGGCTTCGCCAACTACGGGACCACACGAAAGTCATCAAAGTCTCTGAGTACGGTTAATTGCGATACAATTTTCCTCCCAAATCTGACACATATTTACCAAGCAAAGGTCATTTAACAATCAAAACAGCCTTCTAGGTAAATGATTTTAAACCCAGTATCCATTAGTGAAGGTGAGGCGACAACAGCGGGAGGCCTTTGGATAGTCTGCCTAGCCAAGGCTTTTCGTTATCACTCCTGATGAAAATGGCTCCTCAGGAAAGGGATAGTATGAAAACCTCTTTTATGAAATGGTGTGGAATTCCACTTATTGCACTACTAACAATTACTCTGGTTTATCCTCTTGTATTCTCTCCTTCGCTTTTACCGTCGAATAAGGCACAATTATCGGTGCCTGAAGTACATAAATGGGCATTCGAGCCAGTTGTTCCACAACCGGCTAACCCCGAATATTTGATTATTACACCCAATAGTGGCTGGGTTCAATCCTTTGCAGCATGGAAAACCCTGAAAGGCGTTCCTACACGAGTAGCAAATGTTAGCTGGATCCAAACAAATTTCCCACTATCATCAACTATTCGCGATAAAGCCGAACAAATCTGGACATACATAAAAAGTGTATACGATGCGACAACACCTGCGACTCTTGAATGGGTCCTACTCATAGGCGATAACGCCACAATTCCTTCTCGATATGTCTACTTGCCCGATACTACTGAATGGACCGGTCAAGATCCCAACCGAAAGCCAACAGATTTCTACTATTCAGTGATGGGTGATACAGATTGGGATGATGATAGTGATGGCAGATGGGGTGAATGTGCCACCTTCAATGTTGGTGGTCCCACTACCGATGAAATTGGCGATTGGACACCCGATCTTTATGTTGGTCGAATTCCCTTCAGTGACCAAGCCAATGTGACCAACATTCTTACAAAGGCGTTAGCTTATGCCCGCAACCCTACCAGTTTTTCACCGACGGGTTGGGATACCTTCCTGCTGGGAGGCGCGATAAGCAACTATGATGAAGAGGTCTGGGCATGGCTAGACCAAGATTACACTGATGAAGCGGAGCTTAGCGACTACATCAATGCCCATCACATTCCTGGATATTATGACATCTACCGTTTCTATGAGAATCGGTATAACTTCTGGAATTACACC